>DUZC01000060.1 GCA_013349735.1 Rhodospirillaceae bacterium | reverse complement strand
AGTTCGGTCAAGGTTTTCGGCGGGGGTGGGGGCGTTATTGTCCCTTCAGAAATCCAAGAGCTTGAGGCCTATGGTGTCGAGCGCATCTATTCCCCCGAAGATGGCCAGAAGATGGGCCTGCAGGGCATGATCGACGACATGGTTCGTCGGGCTGACTTTGATGTCGCCGCCGAAGGCCCGGCCACCCTCGACGGTCTGTCCGACCCGTCGCGCCGGGCCCTGGCGCGCTTGATCACCGTTCTTGAAAATGAAGGTGCGGACGACCGTTTGCGCTCAGAAATCAATGTGCTGGCCGGGCGGCGCGCGGTTCCGGTTCTGGGCATTACGGGAACCGGGGGTGCCGGAAAATCATCGCTAACCGATGAATTGATCCGCCGCTTCCGTCTGGACCGTGCCGATGTTGGCATTGCCGTGATCGCCATTGATCCGTCAAAACGCAAAACCGGCGGTGCTTTGCTGGGCGACCGCATTCGCATGAATGCCATCGGCGGCAAAGTTTACATGCGGTCTTTGGCGACCCGTTCCTCAGGGGCCGAATTGCCCCGGCAGATTCCCTCGATTGTGGCGGCCTGCAAGGCGGCTGGTTTTGACCTGGTCATTGTCGAGACACCCGGCATTGGTCAGGCGGATTCGTCCGTCGCCGATATCACCGATGTCGCTCTTTATGTTATGACCCCGGAGTTCGGTGCGGCCAGCCAGTTGGAAAAGATCGACATGCTGGATCACGCCGACGCGGTGGCTATCAATAAATTTGATCGCAAGGGCGGGCAGGACGCCCTGCGGGACGTCCGTAAGCAGCTGCAGCGCAACCGTCAGGCCTTCACCGTGGCGCCGGATACGATGCCGGTTTTTGGCACGGTCGCCTCGCGCTTCAACGATGATGGCGTGACCGCGCTCTATCACGGCATTTTGTCTATTATCGCCGAAAAGGGCTTTGCGCCCTGGGTCAGTACTTTGCCCAAGCCAGAGGTCAAAGCCTCGACGGCGGCAAACGCTATCGTTCCTTCATCGCGGGTCCGCTATCTGGCGGAAATCGCTGAAACCGTTCGCACTTACCATGCGACCGTGCGGGAGCAGTCCGGACTGGTCCGCGAGCTCCAGCATCTGACCGAATCCCAGCGCATGCTGGCGGCGTCGGGTAAAGTGGTCAGCGAACTGGCGCCCTTGATCGCAGAACGCGAGATTCGGGTCGATCCCCGGGCGCGCCGCTTGCTGGAGATCTGGCCGAAAGTCAAAGAGAGCTATGCCGGTGACGAATATGTGGTGAAGATCCGCGACAAAGAGGTGCGCAGTAACATTGTGTCGACCAGCCTGTCCGGCACCAAGATCCGTAAGGTTTGCCTGCCTGCCTACGAGGACCATGGCGAACTGCTGAAATTCCTTCTGAAAGAAAATCTGCCAGGGACCTTTCCCTATACCGCTGGCGTGTTCGCATTCAAGCGTGAGCATGAAGATCCGACCCGTATGTTCGCGGGCGAAGGGGATGCCTTCAGAACCAATGCGCGCTTTAAACTGTTATCCAAGGACGCCAAGGCGACCCGTCTGTCCACCGCCTTTGATTCGGTGACTTTATATGGCTGTGATCCCGATGAACGGCCGGACATCTATGGAAAAGTAGGCAATTCCGGGGTGTCCATCGCCACCCTGGATGACATGAAAGTCCTGTATTCCGGCTTTGATCTTTGTGCGCCCAGCACCTCGGTTTCAATGACCATCAATGGCCCAGCGCCAATTATTTTGTCGATGTTCTTTAATACCGCCATCGATCAGCAATTGGAGCGGTTTCAAGCTGAGAACAAGCGCCAGCCGACTGATGAAGAGATCGAGAAAATCCGTGAATGGGTAAAAGAAACCGTTCGTGGGACTGTCCAGGCTGATATTCTTAAGGAAGATCAAGGACAAAACACCTGTATTTTCTCGACGGATTTCGCGCTTAAACTAATGGGCGATATTCAGGAGTACTTTGTCCATAATCGGATACGTAATTTCTACTCCGTCTCAATATCCGGTTATCATATTGCAGAGGCCGGCGCCAATCCGATATCGCAATTGGCATTTACTTTGGCCAACGGTTTTACTTATGTGGAAACCTATTTGGCCCGTGGCATGCAGATTGACGATTTTGCGCCAAATCTGTCGTTCTTTTTCTCAAACGGCATGGATCCGGAATATTCCGTGATCGGCCGGGTGGCGCGGCGGATCTGGTCCGTGGCCATGCGTTTCAAATACAAAGCCAATGAACGTTCGCAGAAGCTGAAATATCATATCCAGACCTCGGGTCGTTCCTTGCACGCCCAGGAAGTGGATTTCAATGATATTCGCACCACTTTGCAGGCGCTGATCGCTATTTATGATAATTGCAACAGCCTGCATACCAATGCTCATGACGAAGCCTATACAACGCCGACGGCCGAATCGGTGCGTCGGGCAATGGCCATTCAGCTGATCATCAATCGTGAGTGGGGTGTGGCGAAAAACGAGAACCCCAATCAGGGATCCTTCCTGATCGAAGAATTGACCGATCTGGTCGAAGAGGCCGTGTTGCTTGAGTTCGAACGGATCGCCGAACGCGGCGGCGTGCTGGGTGCCATGGAGACGGGCTATCAGCGCGGCAAGATTCAGGACGAGTCCTTGCATTACGAACATCAAAAACATGATGGCAGCTATCCCATCATCGGTGTGAATACCTTCCTGAATCCCAATCCTCAGGAGGCATCGGAAATCGTCCTGCAACGGTCCACTGACGAAGAAAAGCAAAGTCAGTTGAACCGCCTGGCTGCCTTCCAGGACCGTAATAAAGAGGCCGCACCGGCGATGCTGCAGCGGTTGAAGCAGGCAGCCATCAATAATGAAAATATTTTTGCAGTTCTGGTGGATGCGGTGCGCTGCTGTTCACTTGGGCAGATCTGTACTGCACTTTATGAAGTAGGCGGACAATATCGTCGCAATATGTAAAACAAAAATTCCGAGGGGGAGTGCTATGTCAAGTTCTGTAGAAGCATTTATTAAAGCGCGTGAGTTTCTTCTGTCGAAGCGTGAGGACTACAATGCAGCCTATGCCGGCTTTCAGTGGCCGCAGTTGGATAATTTCAATTGGGCTCTTGATTATTTTGATGTGATGGCCCGTGGCAACAATACCGTCGCGCTGTGGGTGGTCGATGAGAGCGGTGCTGAGTCCAAGCTGACTTTTGCTGAAATTTCCGAACGGTCCAACCGCATTGCCAATTTCTTGCGGGCCAGCGGCGTCAAGCGCGGTGATGCCGTCTTGATGATGTTGGGCAATATTGTGCCTTTGTGGGAATTGATGCTGGCTTGCATCAAGCTTGGGGCGGTGATGATCCCGGCGACAACCTTGCTGAACACCGAGGATCTTAAAGATCGTTTTGATCGTGGCGGCGTTAAGCATGTGGTGGTAGGGCAGGCCGATGCGGCGAAATTTGAGCCGCTGCCCGGAAATTATGGCCGTATCGTGGTCGGTGGCGCTGTGCCGGGTTGGCGCAATTTCGAAGAAGGCTATCAAGCTTCACCGGCTTTCACGGCGGATGCGGTGACGGCGGCGACCGATCCGTTGTTGCTGTATTTTACGTCGGGCACGACGGCGAAGCCAAAACTGGTTCTGCACAGTCACCAAAGTTATCCGGTGGGCCATCTGTCCACCATGTATTGGATCGGCCTGCAACCCGGGGATGTTCATCTCAATATCAGTTCGCCCGGCTGGGCAAAGCATGCCTGGAGCAATTTCTTCGCGCCCTGGAATGCCGGTGCAACCGTGTTTATCTATACTTATGGCCGGTTTAACGCCAAAGCGATGCTTGATGTCATTGTCAATTCAGGGGTCACCTCGCTCTGTGCGCCGCCGACGGTCTGGCGCATGCTGATCCAGGAGGATCTGGCTAGTTACCCCGTGAAACTGCGCGAATTGGTGGGGGCCGGCGAGCCCTTGAACCCCGAGGTCATCGAAAAAGTCAAGACAGCCTGGGGGATCACCATTCGTGACGGGTATGGTCAAACCGAGACCACTGCGCAAATCGGCAATCCTCCGGGCCAGATGGTAAAAGCGGGTTCAATGGGGCGGCCTTTGCCGGGTTATCGTATCGCCTTGATGGATCCCAATGACGAACCGGCCAAAGAAGGAGAGATTTCCATTTCTCTCAATCCCCGTCCCGTCTCTTTGATGGTTTGTTATAAGGATGATCCGGAAAAGACCTCGGAACTGATGCGGAATGGCCATTATCATTGCGGCGACGTGGCGGCCATCGACGAAGATGGCTACATTACCTATGTCGGTCGTGCCGATGATGTCTTCAAAGCGTCCGACTATCGGATCAGCCCGTTTGAATTGGAAAGCGCGCTGATCGAGCATGAAGCGGTGGCCGAGGCGGCCGTGGTGCCCAGTCCCGATCCGGTACGTTTGGCGGTGCCCAAGGCGTTCCTGATTCTAAGGGCCGGTTTTGATCCGAGCGAGGCTCTGGCCTTGTCGATTTTCAAGCATATCCGCACCGCGCTGGCGCCTTACAAACGGATCCGCCGCATTGAAATCTCTGATCTTCCCAAGACCATCAGCGGCAAGATCCGTCGTGTTGAATTGAAGCGGATTGAAGCTGAACGGCGCAATCAGGGAATCCGCGTTCCAGGCGAATATTTTGAAGAGGACTTTGCCGAACTGAAAGGTTCGTGAAAGTCCAAAAGATCTGACATTGAAAAGGCCCGGTCGAAAGACCGGGCCTTTTTTCGGAGTAACCGACAGCCGGTTTAGAATTGTTCGGCGGATAAAGCCATCACCGTCCGCGATCCTTCGGTAATATGGGCCAAATAAGAAGACGCCTTGGGCATCAGGCAGAGGGCGAAATGCAGGGCGGTCTTCATTTTGGCATCCCAAAAGGCCGGATCGCCTTCGCCCGCATCCAGGCGCTGACGGGCAATCTGTGCGCTCCGGGCCAATTGATGTCCGCCCAAGACCGTTCCCATCAGATACAAAAGAGGCACGGCGGCGGCCGCCGGAAGCCGGGGGTCCTCGGCTGCCGAAGCGACAACCCAGGCCACGGCGGTACGGGCATTGTCGGCACCGACCGCCAACTGCTGGCCGATCGCTTTAAGGGTCGGATCACTTTCCTTGCCCAGTTGCACGGCCAGGGCGTCAACGGTGGCGATTGCAGCCTGAGCGGACGCGCCTTTGTCGCGCATGATCTTGCGATTGACCAGATCATTGGCCTGGATGCCGGTGGTGCCTTCGTAAATCGTGGTAATACGGGCATCGCGCAGATGCTGGCAGGCCCCGGTTTCTTCGATATAGCCCATGCCGCCGTGGATCTGAACGCCCAAAGAGGCGACTTCGTTGCCGATTTCGGTACACCAGCCCTTGACCACCGGGTTAAGCAGTTCAGCAAATTTCAAGGCTGCGGCCCGGCCTTCTTCGTCGGCGGTGGCATGCGCCTTGTCCAGCGCTGCTGCCGCGACATAGGCCAAGGCGCGCATCGCTTCGATCTGGGCTTTCATCGTCATCAGCATGCGCCGCACATCGGGGTGGTCGATGATCCCCGTGCGGTCGTTGCCACCCAGGGGCTTGCCTTGGATGCGTTCGCGGGCATAGCCCACAGCCTGCTGATAAGACCGTTCGGCGATGGCCAATCCCTGCAATCCGACATTGAGGCGGGCATGGTTCATCATCACGAACATATATTCCAGGCCCCGGTTTTCCTGGCCCACCAGATAGCCGATGGACCCCCCTTGGTCGCCAAAAGAAAGGACGGCGGTCGGGCTGGCGTGGATACCCAGTTTATGCTCCAGCGAAACACAATGCACATCATTATGGGCGCCGAGCGAGCCGTCGGCATTGACCAGGAACTTTGGCACCAGAAACAGGGAAATACCCTTGACCCCAGCCGGCGCATCGGGCGTGCGGGCGAGAACCAGATGGATGATGTTTTCGGTCAGGTCCTGATCGCCATAGGTGATGAAAATCTTCTGGCCGCTGATCAGATAATGCTCGCCCGAGCGGACCGCTTTGGTCCGTATCGCGCCCAGATCCGACCCAGCCGAGGCCTCGGTCAAATTCATCGTCCCCGCCCATTCGCCACTGATCAGTTTCGGCAGGAACAGAGCCTTTTGTTCGGGTGAACCACATTCGCTGATGGCATTGAGCGCGCCCTGGGTCAGCATCGGACACAGGCTGAAGGCCATATTGGCAGCCTGCCACATTTCGTTGACGGCGGCGCTGACCAAGCCTGGAAGTCCCATGCCCCCATATTCCGGGTCGGCGGAAAGGCCGATCCATGTGCCATCCACCAAGGTTTTGTAGGCGGCGGCCCAGCCGTCGGCGGTCAAAACCTTGCCGTCCTGCAGCCTTGCCCCCTGACGGTCGCCGGTTTGGTTTAATGGCGCCAGAACTTCCTCAGCAATATGGCCGGCCTCTTCAAGGACACTGCTCACCAGTTCGGAACTGGCTTCTTCATAACCGGGAAGCGCTGCGATTTCCGCCAAACCGGCAAGATCACGCAACACAAACTCCATGTCACGAAGCGGGGGAAGATAGGCGCTCATACTGGGACTCCCTTTGCGTTCTTTGATTGGTGGATGATTATGATAGGGCTCCCAGGGACCGCAACCTCTGAATTTCTTCCGGTTGGAACCCCCAGGCGGTTAGCGTGCCGGCATCGTTCTGGCCGGGTGGTTGGGGCGCAAGGCCCAAAGCGGCCGGTGTACGGCTAAAGCGCGGCGCCGGGGCCGGCTGGATGACCCCATCCTTTTCGATGAAGGTACCCCGGGCACGATTATGCGGATGATCCGGCGCTTCGGTCATGCTGAGCACCGGAGTCACACAGGCATCACTGTCCTGGAAAATTGCCAGCCATTCCTGGCGGGGCTTCCCGGCGAAAACCTTGGTCAGTGTTTCCAGCATTGCCGGCCAATGACGACGGTCGGCAGGGTTCGCAAAAATCGGATCGTCGATGCCCAGTTTTTGGAGCATCAGAGCATGAAATTGCGGTTCAAGGGGGCCGATGGCCAGCCATTGACCGTCGGCACATTCGTAGCAGCGATAGATTGGCAGGGCGCCGTCAAAGAAATTGTCGCCACGGCGGTCTTTCCACCAGCCATTGGCTTTAAGGCTGTACATCATCGCCATTAACAGCGCCGCACCATCGGTCATGGCCGCATCCACCACCTGACCTTGTCCCGATTGCCGGGCTTCGAGCAGGGCGCAAACCAGACCGAAGGCCAGCAACATGCCGCCGCCGCCGAAATCCGCCACCAGATTGAGGGGCGGTAGCGGGGCTCCGTCGGTAGGGCCGATGGCATGCAAGGCACCGGACAGGGCCAAATAATTGATGTCATGGCCGGCGGTGGGGGCCAGCGGACCGTCCTGTCCCCAACCGGTCATGCGGCCATAGATCAGCCTTGGGTTCCGTTCAAGACAGCTTTGCGGTCCAAGGCCAAGCCGTTCCATGACTCCGGGGCGGAAACCTTCGATCAAAGCGTCGGCCCCTTCGAGCAATTTAAGGATCGTCGCCACCGCTTCGGGATGTTTCAGGTCCAGGGCGATCCTTGCGCGGCCGCGGGCCAGGATGTCATAGCTCTGACCGAGCGGGTCGGTGCCGCCAAGGCGCTCGATGCGCAGTATTTCGGCCCCCATGTCGGCGAGCAACATCGCGCAAAAGGGCGCGGGACCGATCCCGGCTATCTCAATCACCTTGACCCCGGCAAGCGGCCCCATCGGCTTAATCCTCTCCGAGATTGCGGGCGATCAGCATCCGTTGAATTTCGCTGGCCCCTTCATAGATTTGGCAGATGCGCACATTCCGGTAGATGCGCTCGAGTGGGAAGTCGGCCAGATAGCCATAGCCGCCTAGGACCTGAATGGCGGCCGAACAGACCCGTTCGGCGGTCTCAGAGGCGAACAGTTTGGCCATAGAGGCATCCGCCAGACAGGGCTGCCCGGCATCCCGCAAAGCGGCTGCATGCTGCACCATGAGACGGGCTGCATTAATATTGGTCAGCATGTCGGCGAGCTTGAAGGCAATCGCCTGATGTTCAATCAAGGGCTTGCCGAAGGTCTGGCGGTCCCTGGCATAGTCCCGGGCAAAAGAGAAAGCGGCTCTGGCCATGCCGACAGCCTGGGCGGCAATACCGATGCGGCCACCTTCAAGATTGGAAAGCGCGATCTTGTAACCCTGGCCTTCGGCGCCCAGCCGGTTCTCGGCCGGCAAGCGCAGATCGTCAAAAACGATCTGACAGGTATCCGAGGCATGCTGGCCCATTTTCTTTTCAATGCGGGCCACCTGGTAGCCGGGCGAATCCGTGGGTACGATGAAGGCCGAAATGCCGTTTTTTCCGGCCTGAGGGTCGGTGACGGCGAACGCCACCAGCAATTGGGCGGTGCTGCCCGAGGTGACGAACTGCTTGGTGCCATTTAACACATAATGGTCGCCATCTTTAACCGCGCGAACCTTAAGATTGGCGGCTTCGGATCCGGCATGGGGCTCGGTCAGGGCAAAGCCGCCCAGCAGATCGCCCCGGGCCATGCCGGGCAGATAGCGACGTTTCTGTTCTTCGGTGCCAAATTTGTAGATGGGCATGCAGGCCACAGAATTATGCACGCTCATCACCGTCGACAAGGCACCATCCCCGGCGGCTATTTCCTCCATGGCCATCACATAGGCGACATGATCAGTGGCCGAGCCACCCCATTCCTCGGGCAGCAACATGCCTAAAAAGCCGAGATCACTCATTTCACGCAGGGCTTCTTTGGGGAAGCGCGCCTGCTCGTCCCATTCCGCGGCAAAGGGGGCCAGACGTTCACGGGCGAACTGCCGGGCGGTGTCGCGGATCAGGATCTGTTCTTCGGTGGGGATCACTCTGTTCAACTCGCTAATTCAAAAGCCATGGCGGTGGCTTCACCGCCGCCGATGCACAAGGAAGCAACGCCGCGCTTGGCCCCACATTGCTTCAAAGAGGACAGCAAAGTGACGATCAACCGGGCTCCCGAGGCGCCGATGGGATGGCCAAGGGCACAAGCGCCGCCATGGATGTTGACTTTGTCATGAGGCAGATCCATTTCGCGCATGGCGACCATGGTCACCACCGCAAAAGCTTCGTTGATTTCGAATAGATCCACCTGGCCGGCGGTCCAACCGACCCGATCGAGAAGTTTGCGCATGGCGCCGACGGGGGCGCTGGGGAAAAGGCTGGGTTTGTCGGCAAAAGTGGCATGTCCGCAAATGGTTGCCAGGGGCGTAAGTCCCCGCTTTTCCGCTTCGCTGCGTCGCATCAGCAGCAAGGCGGCGCCCCCATCGGAAATCGAGCTGGAATTGGCCGGGGTGACAGTGCCGCCCTCGCGGAAGGCCGGTTTAAGGCTGCGGATTTTGTCCAATTTGGCTTTCATAGGCTGTTCGTCGGTGTCGACCAGCCGCTCATCCTTGCCGGATTTGACCGTTACCGGCGTAATCTCGGCCTTAAAACTGCCTGAGGTAACGGCTTTTTGCGCCCGGCTGACCGAGGCGATGGCGAAGTCATCTTGCTGTTCGCGGCTGAATTGAAAATTTTCGGCACAGTCCTCGGCGAAAGTTCCCATCAGGCGGCCTTTTTCATAGGCATCCTCCAGGCCGTCGAAAAACATATGGTCAATAATCCGGCCATGGCCCAGCCTGAACCCGGCGCGCGCTTTTTCCAGCAGATAAGGCGCATTTGACATGCTTTCCATACCGCCAGCGATCATCACCTGATTGCTGCCAGCCAATAACAGGTCATGGGCCAGCATGGTCGCTTTCATGCCCGAGCCACAGATTTTATTCACAGTGGTCGCACCGGCAGACAAGGGCAAACCGGCTGCCAGGGCTGCCTGACGGGCGGGGGCCTGGCCTTGCCCGGCACTCAGCACGCAGCCCATGATGACTTCTTCCACCGAGTCCGGTTTGACACCGGCCCGTTCCACCGCTGCGGCGATGGCGGCCGCGCCCAGCCGCGAGGCGGGCAAGTCCTTGAAATCGCCCAGAAGGCCACCCATTGGGGTGCGGGCGGCGCCGACGATGACGACTGGATCTTTCATGGCCATGATGTTCTCTCCCTGATGTCCTGATTATTTTGCGGCCATGCGCAGCGCGCCGTCGAGGCGGA
>DUZC01000059.1 GCA_013349735.1 Rhodospirillaceae bacterium | reverse complement strand
CCATCACCTGCTGGGCCTGAACCCGGGTGAACTGAGCAAAGGAGCCATCGGCGGTTTCATAGCCCCAAATGCGCTGGCTTGGCGAAAACATCGGATCGCCACCATTGCATTCCTCGTCATCGCCATCGGTCTGATTGCAATGGACGACAACCTCATCGCCCACCTTCCAGCGATTGACCTTGTTGCCCACTTTCCAAACGATGCCGGCCGCATCGGATCCAGCGATATGATAGGCGGCCTTATGGTAATCAAACGGGCTGACCGGACGGCCCAAAGCCGCCCAGACACCATTGTAATTGACCCCGGCAGCCATCACCATGATCAAGACTTCATGGGAATCGATCTCGGGTGTCTCCACCACTTCACAGACCATCGCGGTATTGGGCTGGCCATGACGCTCGCGGCGAATCGCCCAAGCATACATTTTGGCCGGCACATGCCCGAGGGGCGGAATTTCGCCGATCTCATAAAGATCCTTGATCGCCTGGTTCGGGTTGAGGCTGGTCGCCTCGGCCGCTTCACTCATGATCCTCGACTCCTTCGTCTGGGGAAATCATAGCCTTCCCACAATGATGATCCTCTGTTCCCGGCAGCCGTGCAGCCGCGGGTTGGCATCGCCGCTGAAGACTTTTAGCGTTTTGTTTCTTCCTTCGCAATGCACAAAATGATAGTTTGTTTCGTGAACATGGGGGAATTGAGTAACTTTAATACGAACCAGGCCGAGTTGGCAGGAAAATCAGGGTCTTAAAATTCAGGAAAATTTCATTTAACACGCCGAGCCGGAGTACCCAATGACCGATAAGCCGTCCACCAGAACCGACCAGCCATCTGTAACTCGCGAAAAGCCGTGGCTCTTCCGCACTTATTCCGGGCATTCCTCGGCATTGGAAAGCAATCGTCTGTTTCGCACCAATTTGGCGCGCGGGCAAACCGGGCTCTCGATCGCCTTCGACCTGCCGACGCAGACCGGCTACGATTCGGATCATGCGCTGGCCCGGGGCGAAGTGGGCAAAGTTGGCGTCCCCATCTGTCATCTCGGCGACATGGTGACTTTGTTTGACGGCATTCCGTTGGACAAAATGAATACATCGATGACGATCAATGCGCCGGCGGCTTGGCTTTTATCGCTCTATGTGGCGGCCGCGGAAAAGCAGGGGGTCGGCCGGTCCCAGCTTTCCGGAACCACGCAAAATGACATCATCAAGGAATATCTGTCGCGGGGGACCTATATCTTCCCGCCGGAACCCTCGCTGAAACTGACTACGGATGTGATTGCCTTTACCTATCGGGAAATTCCCAAATGGAACCCGATGAATGTCTGTTCCTATCACCTGCAGGAAGCCGGCGCCACGCCGGAACAGGAACTGGCCTTTGCCCTGGCGACGGCGGTGGCAATTCTTGATCGGGTCAAGGCCTCGGGGCAGGTGCCGGAGGGTGATTTCGGCGAAGTGGTCGGGCGGATCAGTTTCTTTGTCAATGCCGGCATTCGTTTCGTCACCGAACTTTGCAAGATGCGGGCGTTCTGCGAGCTTTGGGATGAAATCTGCCTTGAGCGCTATGGGGTGACCGACGAAAAAATGCGGCGCTTTCGCTATGGCGTCCAGGTCAATTCGCTGGGGCTGACCGAACAGCAGCCGGAAAATAACGTCTATCGTATCTTGCTGGAAATGCTGGCCGTGGTTCTGTCGAAAAACGCCCGGGCGCGGGCCGTGCAACTGCCCGCCTGGAACGAGGCGCTGGGCCTTCCTCGCCCCTGGGATCAGCAATGGTCGCTGCGTTTGCAGCAGATCGTCGCCTTTGAAACGGACCTGCTGGATTATGGCGATATTTTTGATGGCTCCCTGGAAATTAACCGCAAGGTTGACGCCCTCAAGATCGAAGCCCGCGACGAGCTGGCCCGCATCGATGCCATGGGCGGCGCCGTCCCTGCCGTCGAAGCCAGCTATATGAAGCAAAAGCTGGTCGAGTCCAACAGCCGGCGGCTGGCCGCCATCGAAGCCGGTCAGCAAATTGTCGTCGGCGTCAATAAATTCACGGATGCGGCGCCCAGCCCACTGACCGCTGGCGACGGCAGTATTCTGACGGTTGACGCCAAAGCGGAAGCAGAACAGATCGCGCGGGTCCAGGCCTGGCGTTCGGCCCGCGACGGCCAAGCGGCAAGCAAAGCACTGGAAGCCCTGAAGGCCACGGCACAAGAGGGGCGCAATATCATGGAGGCCTCTATCGCCTGCGCCCATGCCGGCGTCACCGGCGGCGAATGGGCCGCCAGCCTGCGTGAAATTTTTGGCGAATACCGGGCACCAACCGGCGTTGGCCGGGCGGCCAATCTTGGCAGCGGCGCCAAAATGAAGGCGGTCCAGGACCGGGTGGATCAGCTCAGCCAGCGCCTGGGCCGGCGGGTCAAGATCCTGGTGGGCAAACCGGGGCTGGATGGCCATTCCAATGGGGCCGAACAAATTGCGGTGCGCGCCCGCGATGCCGGGATGGAAGTCGTCTATGAGGGCATTCGCCTGACACCGGCGCAAATCGTCAATGCGGCTTTGGAAGAAGGCGTGCATATCGTCGGCCTGTCGATCCTGTCAGGAAGCCATGTCCCCCTGGTCACGGAAGTACTGGATCGGATGAAAGCCGCAGGTTTGGCCGAAATCCCCGTCGTCGCCGGCGGCATTATCCCGCCCGAGGATGAAAAGGCTCTGTTAACGGCGGGCTGCGCGCGTATTTACACGCCCAAAGACTATGATCTGGCCGCCATTATGGGCGATATCGTCGATATCGTGGCGGCTCGGGCGGCTTGATCGGGCTCCCGCCGGGACGCCGGCCAATGCCGGTACCCGGCGGCTGCCAGGAGGGGACCAACTGATGTTTACCGGGACCGATCAGATCGGCCCGCCCCATGCGTTTTAAGGCATCCCGCAGCATGGGCCAATTTTCGACGTCATGATAGCGCAGGAAGGCCTTTTGCAGCCGCCGCTGCTTTAAACCTTTCGCCGTCACAACCCGTTCACCACCCTGCCGGCGGATGGGGCGCAAAGGATTGGCTTCGCTATGATACATGGCCGCCGACAAGGACATCGGGGAAGGCAGGAAGGTCTGCACCTGATCAAGGCGGAAACGGTTGCGTTTTAACCACAAAGCCAGATTTAACATATCTTCGTCCGTGGTGCCGGGATGCGCCGCTATGAAATAAGGGATCAGATAAAGCTCTTTGCCGGCATCGCGGGCATGCTTGTCAAACAAGGCTTTGAAGCGATCATAACTTCCAATCGCGGGTTTCATCATCTTGGCTAGGGGGCCCGGCTCGGTATGTTCGGGCGCGATTTTCAGATAGCCCCCGACATGATAGCTGACCAGTTCCTTGATATAGTCGGGGCTGGTCAGCGCCAGGTCATAACGGACCCCGGAACCGATCAAAATCTTCTTAACCCCGGGAAGCGTGCGCGCCTTACGGTAGAGACTGACCAGGGCGCTGTGATCGGTGCCCAAATTCTTACAGATTTCGGGAAAAACGCAGGAAGGCCGGCGGCAGACCGCCTCGGTCTGTTTATCCTTGCAAGCAAGGCGATACATATTGGCCGTCGGGCCGCCAAGATCCGAAATAACCCCGGTAAAACCGGGAACCCGATCGCGGATTTCGCCAATTTCGCGCAGGATCGATTCTTCCGAGCGGCTTTGGATGATGCGCCCTTCATGCTCGGTAATTGAACAAAAGGAACAGCCCCCAAAACAGCCGCGCATAATACTGACGGAAAAGCGGATCATCTCCCAGGCGGCGATGCGCGCGCCCTCATAGGCCGGATGCGGAGAACGGGCATAGGGCAGATCAAAAACCCGGTCCAACTCGGCCGTCGTCAAAGGCAGCGGCGGTGGCGTCAGCCATAATTCGCGTGCGCCATGGCGTTGTACAATCGGCCTGGCATTGCCCGGGTTGCTTTCCAGATGCAAAAGCCGCGAAGCATGGGCATAGAGCAAGGGATCCTTTTGGACCTGTTCATAATCTGGCAGACGCAGCACCTGCCTGGCACCCTCGTCGCTTACCGAAGTCGGTGGCTGGCTGTCATCAAGGGGTTGGGGAGCCATAACGGACCAACCCGGGGGAATCGCATCTAACAGGAATGCCGTGCCGCGAATATCCCTTAGCGTGCCTGGGGGCTCGCCGGCCGCCGCACGATGGGCGATGGCCACGATAGCCCGCTCGGCATTGCCATAGACCAACAGATCAGCCTTGCTGTCGACCAGGATGGAACGCCTGACCTTATCCGACCAATAGTCATAATGGGCGATCCGGCGCAGCGAGGCTTCGATCCCGCCAATAACCACGGGAACATGGCGATAGGCCTCGCGGCAGCGTTGCGAATAGACAATAACCGAACGGTCCGGGCGCTTGCCGCCTTCGTCATTGGGCGTATAGCTGTCATTGCTGCGGATACGGCGATCCGCCGTATAGCGATTGACCATCGAATCCATATTGCCGGCGGTTACCCCAAAAAAAAGCTTGGGCTTGCCGAGCCGTTTGAAGGCGCTGGCGTCGGTCCATTCCGGTTGCGCGATGATGCCGACGCGAAACCCCTGGGCTTCCAGCAAGCGCCCGATGATGGCCATGCCAAAACTGGGATGATCAATATAGGCATCGCCGGTTACCAGGATGATGTCGCATTCATCCCAGCCGAGAAGATCCATTTCCTGGCGCGACATCGGCAAAAAGGGGGCGGTGCCAAACCGATGAGCCCAGTATTTTCGATAGGAAAAGATGTCTTTGACAGCGGACGGCATGTCTCACCCATTGACTGTTGGCAAGAAAAGCCGGGATTTATTACTTGATGACTTCAGGCGTCGCCCGGCGGCTGTTTGCTCAGCCATTCAAAGACCTGCGGAGCGATCGCCTTGCAGGTCAGTTGCGCCGATGTCAGCAACTGAGCCTTTTCCTGGGTGAGATGGATCAGGCTTTCCACCAATTTCCGCAAAATATCCCGGGCAAAGGCCGGCTTGGCCAAAATTGCCGGCAAACGGTCGCCAAAAGCCGACCGCATTCCATTGATCAGCACATCCGCCTTATCAATGTTCAGCCGCTGCATTTCCTCGAGATTCGCCGCATGAATCGTACAAAGCACATCGCCGTAAATCTTGATGAGAGGTTTATCAAGCGACGCGCAAACCATAAAAAAGGTCTTATCACGGGCAAAAAATTCAAACGCACGATCGCCCAACACCCGGCGGTAATATTCGTACATATCTTTTGACCAGGTATTGATACCGCCTATGGCCGCCGGCCGAATGGACAGAATCAAACCAAAATCATTACCGACCACGCCTTTTACTTTGCGAATGGTTGCCTGATCAAATTGGCCAAATTCCTGAATGCTTTCCGCCGTTTGCAGATTGATGATATCTTCACCCAATTCGAGCAGCTGGGCAGAATTCAATTGACCATAAGCGGTCAGCAGGGGCAGCTGCCAATCGAAAGCCATAAAACGAGAAAGTTCGCGGACTTTTCTTTCGTCGAAGCCACCACCGGTTTTCTTTTCAACTTGCTCGGTCTTTTTGAAGATAAAGAAGCGGGTCTTGGTCACCGTTTTAGTGACTGTTCCCACCTCTTCTTTTGTGTCCTGTTCAAAAAAGAACCGCGCACAAGTCTTTACCAGCAATTGCTGAACCTGCTCCAAACTGACACCGCAGACGAGCGGTGCTTCAAAGTCGGTAACCGGCTCACCCTCTTTATTGACGACCAGATCGGCCACCTCGGCGGAATTGGCGCGATAGCTTTGAATGAAGCTATAAAGAACTTCTGGGTCATGAATAACGTTTTGATAGGTAACGCTGGCATCAACGATGCCCTTTGCCTGAAAAGCCTCGATCACCTTTTTCAGGCCATCAATTACACCGCGCTTGGTCTCAGTGGCGATTTCTATCGGAGGAGGAAGATGCTGTAAGCCCATTGCCAATATCCAGACCTGCGAACAATAAAAAATCGCCCTAACGACGTTCTTGGTCAATCACTTTATAATGTGAATGCCAATTATCGCCTGAAATTTTTGTATTCCATAACCATCGAACCGAAAAAAACTGGTTGCCGCACCTAAAACACCCTCAACGAACGCGCAACAAGGCCAGAATCTCAGTCCAACCGGGTCAGTCGAGAGTAATGCATGCGGCCCATAGCCGCACCACATTTCTAAAAAATGCCACGGAACCGTCAGAAATCATTGGCAAAGGAGCAAGCGCCGCCCCCACATCCCCCGACCGGGCAATTGGGCGGAGGAGCTGCTGGACTGGACTTACCAATACTAGGCGCCATGATGGCTTTACTAATATGGCTGTCCCCACAGTCCGGGCAATGGACCTCGCCTGCCGAAGCTTTGACGTCATAATCGGTCGAATTACTGAACCATTCGTCGAAAACATGGCCATTGCCACAACGCACGCTGTAAACGATCATGGATCTCTCCGATTGTTCAATGGGTTGTAGCGAAGGCAGCGCCCTTATGTCAACGCCGCTCGGATCGATCGGGGCGGCCGACAGAAAAAACCGGGCTCTAACCAAAGAGATTTTTTAATAACTGTCCAAGCGGGGTTTGTCCCGGTGTCCCAGGCGGGCTGCCGGGGGCTGGCGGCATGGGTGCCGAAATCTGATCGGCGGACTGCGAACTGTTTGTGTAGGCCACGGCCTCGGAAGGGGCTGGCGAAATCGAAGCCGTCGCCGGCGGCACATACACCGGCGGCCAAACCCCGGTTTCAAAGGGCCAGGCCGGGTCCGTCGCGCGCGATGCGGTTTTTTGCGGATGACCGGCAGAGAGCGCGGCCGGTTTGACTTCCTCCAGACGCGCATAGTGGCGCATCGGCCGTTCAATGGCATGACGAATACCGTCATAGACCGCCGCGACACTGCGGGGCGTATGGCTGGAATCAAAAAAAACCGCCGGATTCGCCTCAGCGGCCTGGGGCAACAATGCCGCCGCCGGCTGGCCTTCATCAAGGGCCTTGGCCTTCAGGACCTTTACGGCGCCGCCGGGCCCGAGAAAATGCGCCATATAGAGCTCGGTGGAATTGACTTTCCGTCCCAGACTTTTTTCCAGCCAGGATTTGTTGTCATTGGCATATTCCCCGGCCATCAAGGACGATGTTTGCGGGTCACGCCGTAAATCGAGAATCTTTTGACGCAGTTTAGGATCGGAGACCACATAATCGCCGCGCAGGGTTCGATGGATATTGCTGGCCAAATCACCTAGGCCATGGGTCTCCCCATGAAGTTTGATCAGTTGAAGCCAGGTCCCTTTGGTAAACTGGAACAAACCGGCCGCCGAGGAAGCCGTAGACCCTGCGCCGGCGACAAAGGCGCTTTCTTTGTTGGCCTGAGCCATCAGATAACTGAAACTGACGCCGGTATTTTTGCTGGCCGCTTTGATTTGAGAAACCCAGCGGCCACTGTCGGCCTGGCTGGCAATCTGGACTATGGCGGTCGGATCTTCCGGCTGCTTCATCACAAGCGCTTTCTACCAAAGAGGGTAGGTAAAAATACGCGATATAAATTAATAAATTAAAAAGACTCTATTGGATCCGCCGATAGCCCAGATCCTCCATACAACCGGAAACCAGAGCATCAAAGCGCCGCCCCGCTTCCATGCTGTCGACCATTTTCATTGGATCACTGCTGCGTTCCGAGCCAGGCTCAAAATAGCTGGTTCTGCCAATTTGGCGATCTGCTTCACGACGGCAAGCCGACAGATCCGCCCGCTGTTCCACAGCCGATCGATCGGCCGCCGTCCATCGGTCCGGTGAAGCGCAGGCGGCCAGACCAAGGCACAAAGCCGGCAGCCAGAACGCACAGCCTTTAGCTATCAAATTCAAACCCCGAAGCAAAGACGGGCCACCGCATTTGCGGCGGCGGCCAGTCCCAATAATTCCAAGCTCTAACCGCGACGCGCGCTCAACATTTCGAGCCAGGCCTGAGCGATCGAAGCCCAGGCTTCGGATTGAACGCGCATGGTTTCGGCAAACTGCTGTAAAGCCTGTTCGGCAAAAGCCGCCAACTGGATGTCGTCCGGCTTGGACGGCGATGTTGATTTGGCCGCCGGCTTGGGTGCAACGGGTTTGGCCACGGCCGGTTTGACGGCCGGCTTGGGCGCAACGGGCGCCGCCGGTTTGGCCACGGTCGGCTTAGCGGCGGGCTTGGGTGCCGGCTTCGCGACTGGCTTGGGTGCCGGCTTTGGCGCAACCGGTTTGGCCACGGCCGGCTTCGGCTTGCTTGCGGCAGCGACCGGCGGCACGGCCGGCTTTTTCGCCTCAACGACAACCGGTTTAGCCGGAACTGGCTTCGGTTTGTTTACGACCGGCGCCTTCGCCGGTGCCCTCACCGGTTTCGCCACCACAGTCTTCGGCGCGGACAGCTTGGGCGTTGCCGTTGGCACCGTCGCTGCGGCAGCCTTTTCCACTACAACCGGCTTGGCCGCTTTAGCCGGTGCTTTGGCTATCGGGGCTGGTTTGGACTTTGGTGAAATTTCTGGAGATTTTGCCATGACACGCCGCCTCCCTTACCCGGAAATAAAACAGCATCCAACCGTGTTTTCCAGTTTGCATGGTCTAGCAGGATCAAGGGGTTGTCAATTCCCAGGTCTTATAGCGTCCGGGGCAATCCAGCCGCCGCCGAGAACTCTGTCCTCTTGATAGAAGACGCAGGCCTGTCCCGGCGCCACCCCCTCTTCGGGCCGCAAAAAGCTGACCGCCGCCCGGCCGTTCTCCTTCAAGGTCAGGCGCGCCGGAACCGGATCCCGGGTCGAGCGGATCCGCGCCATGACGGGCAGATCGGCCTCAATTTCAGGCTCGCCAAGCCAGTTGACCCCGGTCAGTTGCAACTGGACACGCCCCAGCGCTTCCCTGGGACCAACCACCACTTGCCGGCGCGCGGCGTCCAGCCTGATCACATACTGAGCCGGCCCGCCCCCCAATCGAAGCCCGCGGCGCTGACCGACCGTATAATGAATAATCCCCTCATGCTGGCCCAACCGCTGACCATCGAGAGAAACAATGTCCCCAGGGTCCGCCGCCCCTGGGCGTAACCGCCCCAAGAATCCGGCATAGTCCCCATCGGGAACGAAACAGATATCCTGACTGTCCGGCTTTGCCGCTACCGGAAGCTTAAATCGGCCGGCAATCGCTCTGGTCTCATCCTTGCTGGTCATTCCCCCTAAGGGAAAGCGCAGAAAGTCCAGTTGCGCCCGAGTTGTGGCAAATAAAAAATAACTTTGGTCGCGCAAGGGATCGGCTCCACGCAACAGCACGGGACCCGTGGGCCCTTCTGCACGGCGCACATAATGACCTGTGGCCATCGCCTCAGCCCCCAGGTCGCGGGCAATTCCCAGCAAATCGCGGAATTTTACGGTTTGGTTGCATAACACACAGGGAATTGGCGTTTCGCCACGCAAATAGGAGTCCGCAAAGGGCTCGACCACGTCCTGGCGAAATTTGCTTTCATAATCAATGACGTAATGTGCGATGCCCAAAGCGTCGGCGACCCGCCGCGCATCATGGATATCTTTTCCGGCACAGCAGCTGTTGGCCCTGCCGACCGCTTGGCCCTGATCATAGAGCTGCAGGGTAACCCCAACCACCTCCCAGCCTTGCTCGACCAGGAGCGCGGCGGTGGCCGACGAATCCACCCCGCCCGACATAGCCACGACAATGCGCCGGCTCATGACGGCGCCCGACCGTCCAGCCCCGCCCGCAAAGCCAACCGGGTTTTCGAATGAAATTCACGGCGCCAAAGGATGAGCACAACCAATAAGGCCGCGATGACGAAGGCAAGTGGGTGAATAAACCAGCCCAAACTGGCCAAAGCAAAATAATAGCCGCGCAACCCTTCAATGAAACTTGTTGCGCCAAGCTCATTCAATCGGGATGCACGATCAACAAAAGCGTCCTTAAGGTCGTCACTGGAATCAATGGCAGGAGCGCTACCAATTATGATGCAGCAATAATTGAACTGTCGTAGACTCCACGTAAATTTTAAAAAGCTGTAAATGAAAATCAAAAGTAGTAGGACCAACTTTACTTCAAACATCTGCTTGCTGACGACCGGCAAAAAAGGAATTGCCCGCATGGCATCATAACTGTGATCCACGGCTCCCAACATCGCCACCACCGCCCCCAACATTATTATGGAGGTCGAGGCAAAAAAGGCGACGCTGTGCATCAGATTGCCGAGCAAGGAACTGTCGACGATGCGATTTTCCCGGGCGACCAACTGCCTCATCCAGACACGCCGCTGGGCATTGACCGCCGCGGAAAGGCTGATACCTGACCAGCGGGAATATTCCACCAGCCAGGCATCCACATGCCACAGAACAAAGGCCGCA
>DUZC01000058.1 GCA_013349735.1 Rhodospirillaceae bacterium | reverse complement strand
AGTCCAAGCTGCTATCAATGCTGCCGGCAATCTGCTACCGACGGACCTTCCGGCCCCGCCTATTTATGCCAAGGTCAACCCCGCTGACGCGCCGATCCTAACGCTGGCCATTACCTCTGATATTTTGCCATTGACCGAGGTAGAGGACTTGGCCGATGGCCGTATCGCGCAAAAAATTTCGCAGCTGGCGGGGGTCGGTCTGGTCAGCATTGCCGGCGGCCAAAGGCCTGCCGTTCGTATTCAGGCCAATCCGGCGGCCTTAGCGGCTTATGGCCTGAATATAGATGATCTGCGCACGAGTATCGCTTCGGCCAATGTCAACATCGCCAAAGGCAGTTTCGACGGACCGATGCGGGCCTATACCATAAATGCCAATGACCAATTAAAAAGCGCCGCGGAATATCGCGCCATTGTTGTTGCCTTTCGCAACGGAGCACCGGTCAAATTGACGGATGTTGCTAAAGTGATTGACGGCGCGGAAAACACCAAATTAGCCGCTTGGATGAACGGCACACCGGCAGTCATCGTCAATATCCAGCGTCAGCCCGGTGCCAATGTTATCCAGGTTGTTGATTCCATTAAGACCCTGCTGCCGGATTTGCGCCATGCCTTGCCGGCCTCGGTCGATGTCAAGGTACTGACCGATCGAACCGGGACCATTCGCGCGTCTGTTGCCGATGTTGAGTTTGAATTAGGCTTGGCAGTCATCCTGGTGGTTCTGGTGATTTTTCTGTTTCTTAGGAACATCCCCGCCACAATCATTCCTAGCCTTTCCGTACCCCTTTCGCTGGTGGGGACCTTCGGCGTTATGTATTTGGCGGGTTTCTCGGTCAATAACCTGTCCTTGATGGCCTTAACCATCGCCACCGGCTTCGTGGTCGACGACGCCATCGTCATGATTGAAAATATTGCGCGCTATATCGAAGAGGGAGAGAGCCCCTTTGAAGCGTCAATGAAAGGCTCGGAACAGATCGGCTTCACCATCGTTTCCTTAACCATTTCATTGATTGCCGTACTGATTCCACTTTTGTTCATGGGCGATGTGGTCGGACGGCTTTTTCGTGAATTTGCCATTACCTTGGCGGTGACCATCCTGATTTCCGCTGCGGTATCCCTCACTCTCGTCCCGATGCTCTGTGCCAAATTGCTTCGCTATCGCCCACCTACCGAAAATTCGGCAGTCAATCATTGGGCAACAAACCAGTTTGAATCTTTACTCAAGGCTTATGGGACGGCCCTGCGTTGGGTGCTTAATCATGCCCGCATCACCCTGGCCGTTGCTCTGGCGACCTTAGTTCTGACGGTTGTTTTCTATATGGCTATCCCCAAAGGGTTTTTTCCGGTCCAAGATACCGGCCTGATCCAAGCCATTTCGCAGGCACCACAATCCGTGTCTTTTGCCGCCATGGCCGATCGGCAGCAAGCGCTGGCGGCAGCCATTCTTAAGGATCCGGATGTGGAAAGCCTGACCTCGTTTATCGGGGTCGACGGCATTAACAATACCCTGAACAGCGGACGCATGCTGATCAATCTCAAACCCAAGGACCTCCGCCGGGCAACAGCCAGCGAAGTTATCAGCCATTTGCAGACAGCCGTCGCCGGGGTCGCCGGGATCGAACTATACATGCAGCCGGTCCAAGATCTGACCATTGACGCCACCGTCAGCCGCACGCAATATCAGTTCGCATTGCAAGACGCCAATCCCGATGAACTGTCGGTTTGGGTACCGCGATTGCTCGCCAAACTGGCTCTGCGCCCGGAATTGGCCGACGTCACCAGCAATGCCCAGGAACGGGGCCTGGCCGCCTTTGTGAAAATTGATAGGGATACTGCGGGGCGGTTTGGCATCACGCCAGCCACCGTTGACAACGCGCTTTACGATGCCTTCGGGCAACGCATCGTCTCGACCATTTTTACGCAATCCAACCAATACCGGGTTATTCTTGAAAGCGATCCCGCAACCCAGGCCAATTTGAAATCCCTGGCCGGGCTTTATCTGCCCTCCTCTGCCGGCGGTCAGGTCCCCCTTTCGGCCATTTCGCAGGTGGAAGAACGGACGGTCCCTTTACAAATCAATCATTTGGGCCAGTTTCCCGCCACCACCATTTCTTTCAATCTGGCACCGGGCGCCTCGCTCGGAGAAGCCGTTACCGCCATCCGCGCGGTGAGCGCGGAGATCCAGCTTCCCGCCAGCGTCCTGACCCGCTTTCAAGGAGCGGCCCTGGCCTTCCAGGGCTCTTTGACCAACGAGATCTATCTGATTCTGGCGGCTTTGGTCACCATGTATATCGTTTTGGGTGTGCTTTACGAAAGCTACATCCATCCCATCACCATCCTCTCGACCTTGCCGTCGGCAGGCATCGGCGCCTTACTGGCCCTGATCGTCGCCCGCACCGATCTTGGTGTGTTGGGAATTATCGGCATTATCCTGCTGATGGGCATTGTGAAAAAGAACGGCATCATGATGGTAGATTTCGCGATTGATGCAGAAAGAAATCAGGGCAAAACCCCGCGTGAGGCGATTTATCAGGCCTGCATGTTGCGCTTCCGGCCGATCCTGATGACCACGCTTTCCGCGTTATTTGGTGCATTGCCTTTGATGCTGGGAACCGGAACAGGATCGGAACTGCGCCATCCCTTGGGTATCAGCATCGTTGGCGGCCTGATCCTGAGCCAACTCCTGACTTTGTTCACGACCCCGGTGATCTATCTGGCTTTTGAAAAGCTTTCCCGCACTGTGCGCGGCGACGCGGGATCCGGACAGAGCCGTTCGCCGTGAACCCGTCCGGCCTGTTCATCTCGCGCCCGGTGGCCACGACCCTGCTGACGCTGGGTTTAACTTTGGCCGGGGCTGTCGCCTTCTTTTTGCTACCCGTCGCTCCCCTGCCCCAAGTTGATTTTCCAACGATATCGGTACAGGCATCCATGCCTGGCGCTAGTCCAGAGACCATGGCCACCAGTGTCGCAACACCGTTGGAGCGGCATCTTGGACAGATCGCCGATGTTGCGGAGATGACCTCGAGCAGTTCCCTCGGTTCAACGCGGATAACGTTGCAATTTGGCCTTAACCGCGACATTGATGGGGCGGCCCGTGATGTTGAGGCCGCCATCAATGGTGCCCGGGTCGATCTGCCGGCGGCTTTGCGTGCCAACCCCACCTATCGAAAAGTCAATCCGGCCGATGCGCCAATTATGGTCCTGGCCATGACCTCGGCCAGTTTAACGCAAGGCCAAGTCTACGATTCAGCCGCCACCGTTTTGCAACAAAGCCTGTCACAAGTCGAAGGCATCGGCCAGGTCGCCGTCGGTGGCAGTTCGCTGCCGGCAGTCCGGGTCGAGGTTAACCCCCACAGCCTCTTCAAATACGCCATCGGCCTTGAGGATATCCGCGCGGCTCTCGCGTCGGCCAATGCCCATAGCCCGAAGGGCGCCATCGAAGAAGGGGATCGTCATTTTCAGCTTTATACCAACGACCAAGCCAGCCGTGCCGCGGAATACCGCCCTCTGGTCGTAGCCTACCGTAACAACAGTGCCGTACGGCTCAGTGACGTCGCAGAGGTTGTGGATTCGGTTGAAGATCTTCGCAACCAAGGGCTGGCTAACGGTAACCCCTCGGTCCTGGTGATCCTTTACCGGCAACCAGGCGCCAACATTATCGAAACAGTCGATCGCGTCAAAGCCTTGTTGCCAGACTTACGGGCTTCGATCCCCACGGCCATAGATTTGAACATCGCCGTAGACCGGACCAGCACCATTCGCGCCTCGCTAAAGGATGTCGAGCGGACCCTACTGATTTCCGTTGGATTGGTGGTCCTGGTGGTTTTTGCCTTTCTGCGCGATGTCCGAGCCACCTTGATCCCCACAGTTGCTGTCCCCGTCTCGCTGATCGGCAGCTTTGGTGCGATGTATTTGCTGCATTATAGCTTGGATAATCTGTCACTCATGGCGCTTACAATTGCCACGGGCTTTGTCGTCGACGATGCCATTGTCGTTCTGGAAAATGTCGTCCGTCTGATGGAAGCCGGGATGCCACGCCGCCAAGCGGCGCTGCAGGGTGCCAAGGAAGTCGGCTTTACCGTATTATCGATGAGCCTGTCGCTGGTTGCAGTCTTCCTGCCGATTTTGCTGATGGGGGGCATCGTCGGACGGCTGTTTCGAGAATTTGCGGCAACCCTGTCCGTGGCCATTTTGGTTTCTCTGGTCGTTTCCCTGACCACCACACCGATGATGTGCGCCACGCTCCTGCGTGTTTCTAAGGATCGCCCGCATTCCCGGCTCTATGACAAAAGCGGACGCTGGTTCGAAATGTTGCTCAAGGGATACCGCGCTTCCCTGGATGTTGCCCTGGGCCATCCTGCCCTGACTATGTTGGCGCTGATGGCAACCATCGGCCTCAATATCTATTTGTTTGTCGTGGTTCCCAAGGGATTCTTTCCGCAGCAGGATACCGGTCGGCTTGTCGGCGGCGTCCAGGCCGATCAAAGCATTTCCTTTCAATTGATGCGCGACAAAATGGTGCAGTTCGTCAACATCATCAAAGACGATTCAGCTGTGAACACGGTGGTCGGTTTTACCGGTGGCGCGCAAACCAATTCCGGCTTTGTCTTCGTATCCTTAAAAGATATCAAAGATCGTGCGTTGTCCGCCGATCAGGTTATCGGCCGTCTTCGTGGCAAACTGGCCCAAGTGCCGGGCGCCTCGTTATTCCTGCAATCGGTCCAGGATGTCCGTATTGGTGGACGTGTTGGGAACGCGCAGTTTCAGTATAGCCTTCAGGCCGATCATTTGAACGACTTGCGCCTTTGGGTGCCGCGCCTGACCGACGCCCTGCGCCATGACCCGACTCTGACGGAAGTTAATACCGATCAGCAAGACAAAGGGCTGCAGACCGACATCACCATTGACCGCCCGACCGCATCGCGCCTACATCTGGCCGCCAGCCAAATCGATAACACCCTATACGATGCCTTCGGACAGCGTCAGGTCTCCACAATCTTTAACCCTCTTAATCAGTATCATGTGATCCTGGAGCTGGCCCCTCGCTATTGGCAGAATCCGGACATCCTGAACCAATTATTTGTCAGCACCCAAGGGGGACCACCGGCGGGGAGCCAACTCACCAACGCCCCGGCTGGAACCAGCACAAAGCAATCGGCGGCCTCGGTCGCCGGTGATGCGGCGCGCAATCTCAGTGCCAACACGCTGGCCGCCACCGGCAATGCCGCAGTGTCAACAGCGGCGGCCGTCAGCACCAATGCCGAGACCTTGATCCCCTTTTCAGCCTTTGCCAGCTACCGGCCCGGCAGCACGCCTTTGGCCGTCAATCATCAAGGGCATTTCGCCGCAGGCACGATTTCCTTCAATCTCGCCCCGGGAAAATCACTAAGCGACGCGGTCAGCGCCGTCGCCCGCGCACAGCAGTCCATTGGCATGCCGGCGTCCATTCACGGGAATTTTGCCGGAACAGCCAAGGCCTTTCAGGAGTCCCTGGCCAATCAGCCCTTGCTTATCCTTGCCGCTCTGGCCTCGGTTTATATCGTTCTGGGCATTCTTTATGAAAGCTACATCCATCCGATTACCATTCTATCGACCCTCCCCTCGGCTGGCGTGGGCGCCATTCTGGCTTTGATGGCGTGCGGAACGGAGTTCTCGATTATTGCCTTGATTGGCGTTTTTCTGCTCATCGGCATCGTAAAAAAGAAT
Source organism: Rhodospirillaceae bacterium (assembly GCA_013349735.1). Lineage (GTDB taxonomy): Bacteria > Pseudomonadota > Alphaproteobacteria > Rhodospirillales > Magnetospirillaceae > DUZF01. Next base: position 5,038 of record DUZC01000058.1, on the reverse strand, counting down.
GCCATCATGATGATCGACGTGGCCTTGGATAGCCAGCGCCGGCTCGGACTTCCCCCCCGGGCCGCAATCCGCGAGGCCTGCCTATTGCGTTTCCGCCCGATCATGATGACCACGATGGTGGCTATGCTCGGTGCCCTGCCCTTAGCCATGGGTCTAGGCGATGGCGCCGAATTGCGTCGCCCGCTCGGAATATCTATTGTTGGGGGACTGCTGATCAGCCAGCTTCTGACCCTATATACCACCCCGGTGCTCTATCTTTGGCTTGATCGCTTGCGCCTATTTTCCCTAAACCAGATCTCTCGACGCCATCAACCGAAAGTCCTGCCATGAGAGCAATTTTTTTGGTCCTGCTCGGTATCCTGGCCGGATGCACGGTCGGGCCCGACTATCAAAAGCCAGCCCAAAAAGCGCCTGATCATTTCAAGGAGCGGTCACTCTGGCAACCGGCAGAACCCAGCCAACCCGCTGTCAGCGAAGCCTGGTGGCAATTGTTCCAGGACCCGATCCTGGATCAATTGGAAACGCAACTGGCCGGCCAAAATCCTGGCGTTCAGGCTGCAGAAGCCGCCTATCGCGGGGCTGTGGCAGCGGCTGCGGCTGCGAATGCCGCCTTTTTTCCCGCTCTTTCCCTCAATGGCTCAGGACAAAGGGCGCAAGTTTCCAACGGCTCTGCGCATGGCAGCCGGGCCGTTAGCATTGGAAACCAGTTTGCCGGTTCCGTTGGGGCCAGTTGGGACCTCGACCTTTGGGGACGTCTGCGACGGTCGGCTGAAGCCGCCGATGCAAGCCAACAAGCCAGCGCCGCTGATCTGGCCAGCGTAAAACTGGCCCAGCAGGCCGCGCTGGCTGCCGACTATTTTGCCCTTAGGGCGGCCGACCAGTTAATACGCCTGTTGGAAAACACCGTCACCGCCTACACGGCCACCCTGCGGATCAGCAAAAATCAATATGCTGCAGGAACAGCCTCGCAACTTGATGTCGCACAGGCGGAAACCCAGCTTGCCGCAACCCGAGCGCAATCCATCGCGGCAGGCAATCAACGCGCCCAACTTGAACATGCCATCGCGGCTCTGGTCGGCATGTCCGCATCTGAATTTGCTATCCCACCTGTGACCGAAGACCTTGTGTTACCTCCGGAAGTTCCCGGTATTTTGCCGGCAAAGCTGCTCGAACGCAGACCGGATATCGCCGCCGCTGAACGCAGAATGGCCGCCGCCAACGCAGAGATCGGCGTCGCCACCGCCGCCTATTATCCCGATATCAGCCTGTCCGGCTCCTTTGGCAGCACGGCCTCCATGCTGTCGCAATTGATGCGGACCAGCAATCAGGTCTGGTCGCTCGGCGCGCAAAGCTCGCTCTCTTTGTTTGATGGAGGTCTGCATAATGCTGAATTGGCTCAGGCCCAGGCAGGCTATGATCAGGAAGTCGCGGTCTATCGTCAGGCCGTATTGAGTAGCTTTCAGCAGATCGAGGATCAATTGGCCGCGCACCGCATTCTGGCGGACCAGGCGTTGGCCGAGGATAAGGCAGTAGCCGCGTCTGCCGAGGCTCTACGGTTATCCACCAATCAATACAAGGCCGGGACCGTCGCCTATACCACAGTCGTCACGGCACAAACGGCGGCCCTGGCCACGCAACAAACAGCCTTGGCGATTCGTCAGAACCGCCTGACAGCGACCGTGGCCCTGATCCAGGCTTTGGGTGGAGGATGGACCGGATTGGCCCCTCGGAACGACGAACAAAATTAACGCAAAGCGACAGCTTCGGCGGACCAGCGCTTTAAACGCTCGGTCTTTCCCAGCGAATGGAAAAAGGCCTCATCAAGCTTAAGCCGCCCACCTTCACCGGCGCCGTAAGCGGGAGAAGGGCCGGCAAGGGATCGGGCCAAATGCACGGCTCCGGCAACATGCATCCGTTCAGCCGGCAACAGGCCGGGCTGACCACATAAGGCAACGGCCTCGACCACCGCCTTGTTAAATCCCCATAATCCCAGCAGATAGGCCCCCAACTGCAAATGCGTCGCGCCGAAGACCTCCAACTCGGCTTGCAGCAAATCCTGACCTTTGCCCAATGCGTCTTTCAGGCGGTAAAACCGCCCTTGCATGCGATCCAGCAAAACCAACAATCCCACCGAGCTCAGCATTCCTGCACAAAATGCCTCTTCCAGAGCGCGCGACTCAAACTGCTCCATCTTACCGAAATGACGGGCCAATCGCCCGACGAACATGCTGTCGCGATTGATATCTTCCATTAACCGAGCCGTGACCGCCTCACCGGAGAATCCGCGAAACACGCCAACCTTCAAAACCAGGGCGGCCACAATCTCAAGCCCGAGAACCCGCACCGCCTGCAATGGCGTCGTTACCCGGCTTGGTAAAGAGAAATAGGCTGAATTGGTCACTTTCAATAATTCGACCGTCATCGCCACATCATGGGCAATGATTTCGGCCACGCCGCTGACCGAAGCCATGGGGTTATTCAGATAACTGACCAAGGCATAATAGGTATCGCTGGGACTAGGCAGGCTTTTTAATCCGGCGACCAACCGACGCAAGGATTCAGACTCCAGCACCCGACGAAGTTCCAGACCACGGCTGATCACCTCAGCAACCGTTTGCGACGAACAGGGTTTCGCAAGGAACTGATGCGCAGGTCCAACCGTCCGCATGACGCTTTCCTGCTCCGAATATCCCGACAGAATAATCCGTAACATGCCCGGATAGAGGCGCCTTACTTCAGTTAACAGAGCGGCACCATCCATTCCCGGCATACGCATATCCGACACGATGACGTCGAAAACTTCCGTTGCCAAAACTGCAAGGGCTGCCTGGGCGTCCAGAACGAAATGCATATCCCACTCATTGCGCTGACCACGCAACATCCGGCGCATTCCTGTCAGGACGTTTTCTTCATCATCGACAAAAAGAATCCGATAGCGGCTCACGTTTCCCGTCCCCCAACCCCATCCAAGGGCAAACGAACGATAAATTTACTGCCTTTACCCTCAGTGCTTTCCACTAGAATTTTTCCACCATGTTTGCTCACCACGACGTCGCGGCAAATTGCAAGCCCCTGCCCCGTCCCTCTTCCTGTCCCCTTGGTCGTAAAAAAAGGATCGAAAATACGCTGCATGATCGGAACAGACATTCCAATCCCGTCATCTTCAAAAATCACATCGGCCTTATCCTGGGTATATTTGGTGGCAATGCGTAGATTTCCTTTCACTGCAGTCCCTTTGCTTTGAATGGCATGAACCGCGTTAATCACCAAATTAAGGAAAACTTGGTTTAGTTCACCAAGCAGACAGAGTACCGGCGGCAAAGTAGGATCAAGATCCAGAATGATATTGGCTGTGACTTTCCATTCATTCCGGGTCACCGCCAGCGTATTTTCAATGGCCCGATTGAGATCAACGGAGACTTTTTCTTTTTCTCCCGGATGCGAGAATTCTTTCATCGCCAGGACAATCCTGGCCACCTGCCCTACCCCGTCCAGTGACTGTCCGACAGCACTCGGGATTTCAGTCAAAAGATATTCAAGATCCCCTTCTTCCATCATGCGCGATAAGGCACCAAGCCGGCCGGGATCAACCAGTTCGGTGGGAATGTCAGCCACAAACCCCCGCAATGCCTCAACAGTCTTAATAATCTGATCGAAGGCCTCGCTCAGGAACCGAATATTATCGCCGATATATTGAATGGGCGTGTTGATTTCATGGGCAATTCCGGCGGCTAACTGGCCGACGCTGGCCAGTTTGGAATTATGTAATGCCTCGGTTTGTGCTTCTTTTAATTTTCGATTGTCGCGAAAAGAAAGGATCAAGCCTGATGGCCGTCCATTCTCTATATGTGGCGCACAGGCATAGCCCACCAATACACGTCCGCCAGACCATAGTTCAAAGGCCGCATCATCATCCTGAAGGATCTCACCTGACTTCAGGGATTGATAGAAGGGACTGACAAGGAATGGAACCGCCTTGTCACCCTTGCAGCAGCAAAAAATAGTATCAATATGCCGCCCGTTGAGCGACGACGGCGCCACATCGCCTAGCAACCGTTCCGCTGCCCGATTGGCATAGCCGACAATGCCCTGGGAATTCAGAAAAAGCACGCCCTCGAACAGGTTTTCAGTAATCCACTGGGTCGGGTTTGCCAAGGCTTGCGCCCGATGATGGTGCCGCCGCCGTTCGATGGCATAACGCAGCCCACGCCAAATCATCCGGCCGTCGCTTTGGCCTTTGATCAGGAAGTCCTCAGCCCCTGTTGCCAGTGCCGCCAGACCATCATTGACGCCTTCTTCATCGGCCAGAATAATCACCGGCAAAGAACCGCCGGCCAGGGCCAGCACCTCTGCCAATCCTGCGATGCCGTCCCCCGCGATGTCCCAAAGAATGGCATCAAAATTTTTCTGCTTACATAGGCTTTGGGCCATCCCCAGGGACTCGGCAAACTGCATCGTTCCGCCGGCAGACCCTGTCGCCACCAGCAACTCAAACAACGCTTGGCCCTCGGCAACCCGAGTGGCCAGCAACAAAACACCTATTTCAAACATGGACCGGCTACCGGAAAAGAGCCTAACGCAAGGCAAGGCTATCCTGGATTTACGCCCATGTCACCGATTGAGAGGTCAACAGACTGAACCCCGTCAGGGGATTCAGCAATCAGCAAAATTCGGCTGGTTTCCTGAGCAGGCAGACCCGGCGGCGGAAATTGGCGCAAATATAGGGCCGGCATAGCCGAGCCCAGACCGGGGGCAACGCATTGATCAAAAGTCACCCCATCGGCGATCATCCCCACCAGGGGATCCTGAACGCCCAGCGACCAAAGCAGTTCCTTAATCCGCAGATGCTTAAGAGGAGTCGGATGGATACCAAAGCGGCTGGCGAAAGCTCTGTTCCCCCACTGCGCTTCGCCCTGGGAGTGCAACAGGGCCGGACAATCAATGGCCGCGATCGACTTATAACTCTTATTCATATCATGTCCGTCTAATATCTCTGTGATCCTTGCGCTTGCATTCACAGGCCGCGATACTGACCATG
>DUZC01000057.1 GCA_013349735.1 Rhodospirillaceae bacterium | reverse complement strand
ACTGAAGCACTCTAGGTCCCCTGTGCGAACGAAAAATCTCCGATTTTTCAATGCTCAAGCGCCGCTCGGGCTTAAGAGTTTTTCAGCTTTTTGATTCAGTCAAAATGCGAAAAACTCTAATATTTTAGTCATTCCCGCCACAGGCTTAACCGGGCCGTTCGGCCTCGCGAGTAATTATAGCCATTGACCTGGGCAATCTGCTGCACCGGATGGCCCAGGGCCGCCATTTCAGCCGAAAAGTCGGCCAAGGCCTCGGCCTCAACCACAGCGACGGCCTTCGGTGTCGCCGCCAGAAAATGCGCTGCGGATTTGCCATCGGTCAGCAGCGTGGCGGTTCCCCCCAGAAAAACCAGGCTCGGCTCATGAAATCCGGCGGCAACGAGGGGGGTTCCGGGTTCCAAATGGGCAACCACCCGCTGGCTTAACCACAGGCTGTCAAGTTGGGGAAGGACACCCTGATAAATGCAGCCAAAGCACAAAAGGGCGCCGCCGATCGCCGCAACCACCGCCCCTTGGTATTTTTGCCGCCAGGCCAGAACGGCTGGGGCGATTGCGGCGATCAGGGCGCCGCAGGCCGCAAGGCCGGCGAACCAACCTGGCCCATCGCCATAAAGAAGCGGCAGGATCATCGCCCCACCCGCCAGCAAAAGACCGACCGCCGCGGAAAGACAGTAAAAAAGCCGTGCCCAGCCGCTTTTCAAAATATCGTCCCCGGTTGTGACAATCAGGCCTGCCAAAAGGGCCAGGGGCGGATAGGTGGGCAAAATATAGTGAGGCAGTTTGGTGGGAACCAGTTCAAAGAGCAGCCAGGCGGGCAGGATCCAAGCCAGACAAAAGCGGAGCGAGGCCGCCTGTCTGGTCTGAAAAGCCCGGATCAGGCCGGGAAAGGCGAACATAGCGGCCGGCCAAAGAGTCGCCGTGGCCAGCAGCAGAAAATAGCCCGGGGGTGCGCCATGGCTTTCCTGGGCGCCCAATAATTTTGGCAGCAGGTCGGATTTCACGGCCTGGCCAATGAATTGGCCCTGGGTGGCCGACGTTACGGCCGCAAACCAGGGCGCGACGATAGCCGCCACCAGAAGCAGGCCGCTGAAAGGACGGATCCCGGTCAGCCAACGGATGCGCCGATCGGCGGCCCAAAGGCTGGCCAGGGTCAGCAGGCTGATCAAGGGAACGATGGGGCCTTTGATCAGAATGCCAATTCCTTGGGCCAGCCAGAACAAAAGGATGGCGGATTGGCCTGGCCGTCGGCAATTGCCGCCTGACTGGGCCAGATAAAACTGTCCCAACACGCCTTGCGCCGCGGTGATACAGGCCAGCAGCATGGCATCGGTTTTAGCCTGATGCGCTTCGGCGATCAGGATCAGGCTTGCGGTCAAGAGCGCGGCACCGGTCAGCGCGGCCGGGGCGCCAAACAGCCGTCTGCCAAAATGAAAAGTGAAGACGACGGCGGCCAGAGCCCCCAGCACGGAAGGCAGGCGATAGGCCCAGATCGCGGATTCGGCTTGCGTCAGTCCTGCCGAAGCCGCCTGCATCCAATAAATACCGACCGGTTTTTTGGCGCGGGATTCAGCCTGAAAATTAATGCGCACAAAATCGCCGCTTTCCAACATCTGCCGTGAAGCTTGGGCGAAGCGCGATTCATCTCGATCAATGGGGGGCAGGTTGACAAGGCCAGGCAGAAAAAACATCAGAGCCAAGGCCAGCAGCAGCAAATAAGGCCGCCGGCCCTGGCTCAAATGTTCCACCATAGTCAGACCCTCCCGAGGATGGCTCACCACCTCGGGATCTCAATGCCGGTCCGTCAACGGGTTGGCAGCGGCTTTTCGCCGGTATAGTCGTAGAAACCGCGGCCCGTCTTGCGACCCAGCCAGCCAGCCTCGACATATTTTACCAGAAGCGGGCAGGGACGATATTTGGTATCGGCCAGACCGTCATGCAGGACTTGCATGACCGAAAGGCAGACATCCAGCCCAATGAAGTCCGCCAGTTCCAATGGCCCCATGGGGTGATTGGCGCCCAGCTTCATAGCGTTGTCGATGGATTCGACCGATCCGACACCTTCGTAAAGGGTATAGACCGCTTCGTTAATCATCGGCAACAGGATGCGGTTGACGATGAAAGCCGGAAAGTCCTCGGCGCTGACCGAGGTCTTTTTCATTCTGGCCACCAGATCCTTGACGATTGCAAAGGTGTCTTCACCGGTGGCGATGCCACGGATCAGTTCCACCAATTGCATCACCGGAACCGGGTTCATGAAATGCATGCCCATAAACTGGCTCGGGCGGTCGGTCGAAGCGCCAAGGCGGGTGATTGAAATCGATGACGTATTCGAGGCAATCAGGGCTTCGGGTTTCAAAACCGGACAGAGCTGGGCAAAAATCTGCTTTTTAACCACTTCATTTTCGGTCGCAGCCTCGATGACCAGATCACAGTCGGAAAAGAGACTGTACTGGGTTCCGGTGCTGATCCGGGCCAGGCCGGCCGCTTTGTCCGCCTCGGTAAGCTTGCCTTTGGCGATTTGGCGGTCGAGGTTTTTGCTGATCGTGGCCAAAGCCTTGGCCAATTGGGGTTCAGCGGCGTCCAGGATCTTCACATTGAACCCTGACATGGCGCAAATATGCGCGATGCCATTGCCCATTTGTCCGGCGCCGATGACGCCGATCATTTTGATCATGGAAGAGTCTTTGCGGGTAGTAGCGCTGGTTTGATGGGTCACTTGCTCAACTCCGATGCGAGTTCCGGCAGAACTTGAAAGAGATCGGCGACCAATCCATAGTCGGCGACCTGAAAGATGGGGGCTTCCTCGTCTTTATTAATGGCGACAATAACTTTGCTGTCCTTCATTCCCGCCAGATGCTGGATGGCTCCGGAAATGCCAACTGCGACATAAAGTTCCGGAGCGACGATCTTGCCGGTTTGTCCGACTTGCAGATCATTGGGTACAAAACCGGCATCGACGGCGGCGCGCGAGGCGCCCACGGCGGCTCCCAGTTTGTCGGCCACGGCGTCGATGAGTTTGAAATTGTCCCCCGAACCCATGCCGCGTCCACCGGAAACAATCACCCGGGCCGCGGTCAGTTCAGGCCGTTCAGATTTTGAAAGTTGTTGATCCAGGAAGCTAGAATTTCCGCCCCCTCCCGCCGCGGACAGGGTCTCGATCGAGGCTTGCCCTCCGTCGGTCTTGGCAGCCTCAAAAGCCGTCCCGCGCACAGTAATCACTTTGATGCGGTCTTGCGACTGAACGGTGGCCATCGCATTGCCGGCATAAATGGGCCGCACGAAGCTGTCTGCACTGATGACGGCGGTGATCTCGGAAAGCTGCGCCACGTCCAGCAGCGCCGCCACGCGCGGCAGCAGATTTTTGCCAAAGGTCGAGGCTGGGGCGAGAATTGCCGTATAGTCGGCGGCTATTTCGGTAATCAGCTTGGACAGGGGCTCGGCAAGGCCGTGGGCGTAAAGGGCATCATCCGCCAGGCGCACTTTGTTGACCCCGGCAATCCGGGCGGCCGCCTCGGCGGCTGGGCGGGCGTTCTGGCCGGCAACCAGCAGATGCACCTCGCCGCCCAATTGCAGGGCCGCGGTGACCGCATGCAGGGTTGCCGCCTTAAGGGTTTGGCCGTCATTTTCGGCAATGACCAGACTTGTCATCTCATATCACCTTTGCTTCGTTCTTCAGTCGGCCAACCAGATCGGCAACGCTGCCAACCTTAATGCCGGCTTTGCGGCGCGGCGGTTCTTCGACTTTCAACGTCACCAGCCGAGGGGCGACATCGACCCCGAGATCCGCCGGCGAAAGGACATCCAGCGGCTTTTTCTTGGCCTTCATAATATTGGGCAGGCTGGCATAACGGGGTTCATTCAGCCGCAGATCGGTGGTGATGACCGCTGGCAAGGCGAGTTTTACGGTCTCCAGCCCGCCATCGACTTCGCGGGTAACCGTTGCCGCCGTGTCGTCCAGCGCCAGATTTGACGCGAAGGTGCCTTGGGGCCAGCCCAACAGAGCGGCCAACATCTGGCCGGTTTGATTGGAGTCGTCGTCGATGGCCTGTTTGCCAAGAATGATCAATCCCGGTGCCTCGCGATCGGCCAGGGCCCGCAAGGCTTTGGCGACCGCCAGCGGCTGGATGTCCTGCGCCGTTTCAACCAGAATGGCGCGGTCGGCGCCCATTGCCAGTGCGGTGCGCAGGGTTTCCTGACAGGCTGTCGGGCCCAGGGAAACCGCGACAATTTCAGTGGCTTTGCCAGCCTCTTTCAAACGAACAGCCTCCTCGACGGCAATTTCGTCAAAAGGGTTCATTGAGAATTTAACATTGCTGGTGTCGACACCGGTGCCATCCGCTTTAACGCGAATTTTTACGTTGTAATCGACCACGCGTTTGACAGCGACGAGAACTTTCATGGAGCCTCAAAGATTAAGTTGGTCGGGAAGACATAGTTCATCAAGGGCGCACCATACTATAGGTCGCAGTGGGCTTTGTCTATTGCAGCGCACCATGTTATTTATGCGTTTCCTCCTGGAATCCACAGGATATCGCTTGCCCCATTTTGATTCAGCCGGCGCGCCAGAACAAAGAGATGGTCCGAGAGCCGGTTGATGTAGCTGATCGTCAGCCCATTGACCGGTTCGGCTTCGGCCAGCAGGCAAATTAGCCGCTCGGCGCGACGGACCACCGTGCGGCCATGGTGTAAATGCGCTGAGGCCGGGCTGCCACCGGGAAGGATAAAACTTGTCAGCGGTGCAAGGCTCTCATTCATGCTGTCGATTTCCGCCTCAAGACGGTCAACCTGGACTTGTGTGATCCGCAATTTTTGGTTGTTTTCAGCGGGGATGCAGAGGTCTGCCCCCAAATCAAACAGATCGTTCTGAATGCGCGCCAGCATGGCGTCGGCAGATTTATCGGCAGTGGTGTAAAGCCTGGCTAAGCCCAGTACGCCATTGGCCTCGTCGACCGTGCCATAAGCGTCTACCCGCAGATTATGCTTGGCAACCCGCTGGCCATTGCCCAGAGACGTCTTGCCCTTATCGCCACCGCGCGTATAGATGCGGTTTAATCGCACCATGATCGGATCATCCTCCTTTGCAAAACGGTTGATCTTATAGCGCATGGTGGGCGAATGGCTATAATCGCAAATCGGGCGCCAGTTCCCGGTAGGTGGGTTGAAATTAGGTCAGATGGCAATGCGTTTTTCGATGATCCTCAGTTTTTATATTGGCCGCCATTTTATTTCGGCCTTTCTGGGCGGACTTGGCGTGATCGTCGGATTGATTCTTCTTTTTGATGTGGTTGAGTTGTTGCGCCGCGCGGCCACTCACGGTGATATCGCTTTCGCCACCATCATTAAGATGGCCTTGTTCAAATTACCGCAGATGGTCCAACTGATCCTGCCCTTTGGCGTGATGATCGGCGCGATGACGGCCTTTTGGCTTATGACCCGCAGCCGGGAGCTGGTGGTGACCCGCTCGGCGGGGGTTTCGGCATGGGAGTTCCTGGCGCCGGTGATGATTGCGGCCTTTTTGATCGGCGTGATTAATGTGACGGCCTTCAATCCTTTTGCGGCCACGCTCTATCGCAAATATGAAAAATTGCAGGACCAGCTGCTGCTGCGTGGAAATGGCAGCCCCTTGCTGGTCGGAGAAAGCGGTCTTTGGTTGCGCGAAACCCATGGCAATGAGGTGGTCGTGGTTCATGCCGACGCGGTGCGTCAGGAAGGCTATGACCTGCTTTTGCGGGATGTCAGCATCTATGTTTCGGATACGGACGCCCATTTTCTCTACGGAATTGAGGCCTCGCTCGGACAGCTGAATAGCGGCTTTTTTCATCTGGTTGAGGCAAATATTTTACGGTCCGGCCGTTCCGTCGAGCATCACCCGGCCTATGACCTGGAAACGAAACTGACCTTGGCGCAGATCCAGGATAATTTTGCGTCGCCAGAAACCATTTCCTTCTGGGAACTGCCCGGTTTCATCCGTTTCTTTGAAAGCGCCGGCTTTTCGGCCAATCGCCCGAAGCTTTACTTTCAGTCGCTTTTGGCTTCCCCGCTGCTGCTGGTTGCCATGGTCCTGGTCGCGGCCTCCTTTTCGCTGAAACCAAATTTGCGCTCGGGGGGCATTCTGATCCGGCTGATCGGCGGTGTGGTTTCCGGATTCATCTTCTACTTTTTTTCCAAAGTGGTTTATGCCCTGGGCCTTTCCGCAACTTTGCCGCCGGTTTTGGCCGCCTGGGCCCCGGCGATGGTTGCCGGACTGGCGGGAACGACGGCGATCTTCCATCTGGAAGATGGCTGACAATAAAAAAAATACCGCAATGCGTTGAAATTACCCTGCCGGTCCGTTTTAGACACAGAGCCACAGCCTGCCGGGCGAGACCCGCAGCCCTCGGATATCCTTTATCCGTTCGATAGGGATATGGTGGCGGAAGTTTTACTTTTAACCTGCATTTTTTCGTAGGTCTGGTGGCTATTGCCGACCGGCGGCTTCGTTTCGGCGCGATGGGGAAAGGCAAATCGGGTGGCGTGCGGGTGATTTACTATTATCTCGACGAAGATTTACCGCTTTATGCGCTGTTGCTCTATGGCAAGGGCGAAAAAGCGGAGTTGTCCGCCGGTGAGAGAGATGCGGTGGCAAAAGTGGCGGCCAGTGTCAAAGCCGCTTGGAAGGCTAAGAGGAAAAGGCAATGAGCAAGTTTGGAAAAGAGCTTTTGGAGGCCATGGGCGAGGCTCTAGCGCATGCGGAGGAACGACCCAACAATTGCGTCGAGCATAGCGTGTTGGTGCCTGAGGATATCGATGTGAGAGCCCTTCGTAAGCGGTTGGGCTTGAGCCGCCCCGCCTTTGCCGCACGCTTTGATCTGGACGCCCGTGCCGTGCAAGACTGGGAGCAGCGTCGTCGTCGGCCGGATCGGGCTGCGCGCGCATATCTCAAAGTCATTGCATTGAACCCACAAGCTGTTGACTTGGCTCTTGCGGGGGAATGAGGCGACAGTCGTTCCACTATCGTCACCATTGAGATGGGAGACGCCTGATGACCGTAGGACCGGGCAAAAAGAGCGGTCTATCCAGGGTTTATTGGATATCCGTCTTGGGCCTCCGACGGATGAGCTGCGTCGGTTCTCGTCCCGAAAAATCGGCTCGGACGAAGCAAGCTTTCTCAGCAGCCTAATTAGGCCAGCGGCGATGCAGCCAAAGCCATTGTTCGGGATGTTCGCGGATCCAGCCTTCCAATTTGGCATTGACCTGCGCCATGGCCCGATGGATGTCCTGCTCGCGGTTGCCTGTGTTTTCGAAATGGATCGGTGCTTCAAGAACCAGGCGAAAATGCGCGCCGCCCATGCGGACGATCCGTCCCGGAACCACCGGGCAGTTGAATTTTAACGCAAAGGAGGCCAAGGCCGGGGCGGTCATCGCCTCGATGCCAAAAAAAGGTACGGCGATGCCGTCATTCATTTTCTGGTCAATCAGCATGGCCACATGTTCGCCCTTCGCCAACAGACCGAGGGCCATTTTTGCGCCTTTGGCGCCCTTAGGGATCAGGGTCAGCCCCACGCCATAGGTGCGGTGTTGAAAAAGCCATTCCAGGCGCGGATTATTGGCGGCCCGGTAAACCGGATGGGCGCGCAGGCCCATTCGGGTCAAGCCGGCACCGGTCAATTCCCAATTGCCCAAATGAGCGCTGAAAAGCAGGCCGGGAAGACCGTCATCACGCAATTGATGCAGATATTCGGCGCCCTCGACCGCGACTCTTTTGTTTGGGCCGAATTCGATCTCATCAATATGCGGAAATTCGCCCACCATGCGGCCCAGATTGTCCCACATTCCGGCGACGATGCGCTCTTGCTCGGTTCGGGGCAAATCAGGCCAGACCCGTTCCAGATTGCGAAAGGCACGGCGGTTTAACGGCAGATGTCTGGCAATATTCCGGCCAATCCACCCCCCCAATCCAGAAGCAATATCCAAGGGCAGGCTTCGCAGAAGATGGTAAAACAGCCAGACGGCCCCCGCTTCAAGGCGCCCCCGCAGATCAAGCTTTTTCACCCTGTCGCTTCCGTTTTGAGAAGGGGCGCAAGAATTTTCAGCAAGGCGGCTTCATCCTCCCAGGTCACGGTGATCCGCAAGACCGCCACCTGATCCTGCAAATGAACCGGAACCCGTACTTTATCCTTGGTTGTGGTAATGAGCATGGCCGCATGTTTTTCGGCCAGGTCAATCAATTCGTGGATTTCCGAGGCGTGATAGAGATGGTGGTCAGGAAATGCATAGGCCTCAAGGACTTCGGCACCCCGAGCCTCTAAACTATCGAAGAATTTTTTCGGCCGGCCAATCCCGGCAAAGGCAATAACCTGCTGGCCGTGCAGGGCCTCGGACTCGGCCTCAGGTTCCAATTTGGCATGCAGAACCGGCAGGCCCCCGGCTAATTTCGCCAAATTATGCCGGTCGTGGCCAAGGATGACCATCGCCGTGGCCCGGCGCAATCCGCGGCTGACCGGTTCGCGCAGCGGTCCGGCCGGAATGCAGCGCCCCGAGCCGAAGCCGTAATGGCCGTCAACGATCACCAGGCTGACATCTTTGTGCAAGGATGGATCCTGGAACCCGTCGTCCATGATAAGGCAGCGGGCGTGATGTGCCGCCGCCGCCTTGGCGCCGGCGATCCGATCAGCCGCCACCCAGCAGGGCGCATAATTGGCCAGCAATAAGGGCTCGTCGCCAACATCCTGGGGAGAATGCCGTTCGGTGTTAACCCGCAGCGGTCCTTTGCTCGAGCCGCCATAGCCCCGCGACAGGAAATGAGCAGCCGGCAAAAGACGGGCGATGGAGATGGCGACTGGGGTTTTGCCGGCACCACCGGCAACCAGATTGCCGATACAGACAACCGGTATGGGGGCGTGATGCGGACGAATGCGGCGTTCGCGGAGTGCGCTGCCGGCGGCCCAAGCCCAGCCCAGCGGTGCCAAAGCGACCGACCAAATCCCACCATGCAACCAAAAAGCCGGGGCGCGCATATCAACCTATAAGCGAAAGCCAGGGGCGCAATTCGTCAAAAACACAGTCCAGAACGCCATCCTCCGCGGTGGCAAAGGCTCTTGCGGCATCCCCGGCTTGGGTTACCAGGGCCGGATCGCCAAGGCGACACCGCAAAGCTTCGGCTAAAGCCGTCTCGTCCGTCAAGCGCAGAGCGGCTCCAGCATTCTCCATTCTTCGGGCAATGTCCTGAAAATTTTCCATATGAGGTCCGAACAGGACCGATGCGCCAAGCCGCGCCGGTTCCAACGGGTTCTGGCCACCTTGTCCCAGCATGCTCTTGCCCATAAAGACGATGGGGGACAGGCGCATGAACAAACCGAGTTCACCAAGGGTATCCACCAGAAGAACATCACTTTGGCCGAGATCGGCCGTCTCGTCAGAATGGCGCGCCAGCTTCAATCCCAATCCCACCAATTGATCCCTGACGGCGTCGGCGCGATTGGGATGGCGCGGCGCAATGATCGTCAAAAGACGCGGATATTGAGCCGCCAGCGCTAAATGTAGACGGCCGGCCATAAGTTCTTCGCCGGCATGAGTGCTCGCGGCCAGCCAGCGGGGGCGGTCGCCCATCTGCCCGGCCAGGCGGCTTAACAGAGCGCTATCCACCGGAAGCGGCGGTGCGGCGAATTTTAAATTGCCGCAGAACGCGACCTGTCTTGCGCCCAGCGCCGTCAGCCTTTGACTGTCAAGCGGGGTTTGGCCCAGACAAAGAACGAAGCCGGACAGCAATTTGCGGATCAGCCGCGGTTGTCTCCGCCAGCGCGCGAAAGAACGATCGGAAATCCGGCCATTCAGTAAAATCATCGGAATATTCCGGGCGGCCGCTTCGGTAACCAGATTGGGCCAGAATTCCGACTCGGCCCATAAAGCCAGATCCGGCTTCCAATGATCCAAGAATCGTCGGACCCAGGCCAGCCGGTCCACCGGCGCATATTGGTGCAAGGCGCCCACCGGCAGCCTTTTTGCCATCAGATCCGCCGAACTGACCGTGCCGGTGGTAACCAGCACGGATAAAGCGCCATTCTGTAATAAGCGCTCGATCACCGGCAACATTGAAACCGATTCGCCCACGCTGGCCGCATGCAGCCAGACCAGCCGGCCCGGGGGGCGCGGCTGGCCGGTTTGACCAAGCCTTTCGCCAAAGCGCTGGCCATCTTCCTTGCCCCGCTTTAACCGGCGCCGCAGATAATAAGAGATCAAAGGGGCGCCCAGGGTGGTCAGGCCGCGATAAAGGGTAAGGATCATTCTTGAACGCCTTCGGCCCGGTCGGGCGAGGAGGGTCTTGCAATCGGTGGATGCCCCATGCGGCGGTCGGTTTCGTCCGTGATGGCGTTCAGTTGTTGTTCAATGGTGGCGCGCAATTCTTCTAACAGGGCAGGGTTGGCATCGCCCGGGACGGTAATCGGTTGTCCCCAGCGGATTTCGCCGCGGGAAAAAGGCAGCGCCAGAATAAAGCGGTCCCAACTGCCCAGCACGAAGCGCCACCGGCTGGAAAATGTACAGGGGATAATCGGCGTTCCCGAGATCTTTGCCAGTTGGACAATCCCCTCGGATGCGGTCATTCGGGGTCCCCGGGGTCCGTCCGGCGTAATACCGACACAGCGCCCCGCTTTAAGGTTTTTCAACATGCTGCGCAAGGCCGAGAAGCCACCGCGCGAAGAGGAGCCGGCGATCGTATCGATGCCAAAATGGCTGACCGTGCGGGCAATGATCTGGCCGTCCCGATGCTGCGAAATCAGCATATTGATCGGGCGCTCACGCCGCCAGCAGAATGGCATCATCAGGATCCGGCCATGCCAGAAGGCCAGGATGAACGGCTTGTTCTGCTCCCAAAAGAATGCCGGAATTTCGCCA
>DUZC01000056.1 GCA_013349735.1 Rhodospirillaceae bacterium | reverse complement strand
GGCCAACCGCCGGGCGATCTCGGTTTTGCCAACCCCGGTTGGGCCGATCATCAGAATATTTTTTGGCAGCACCTCTTCGCGCAGCGCTTCCGGAAGTTGCTGGCGTCGCCAGCGGTTGCGCAGCGCGATGGCCACAGCGCGCTTGGCATCGCCTTGGCCAACAATGAAGCGATCCAGTTCCGAGACAATTTCCCGAGGCGTAAAAGCAGAGATCATAAAATTTCCACAATGAAGTTGGTGTTGGTAAAGACACAAATTCCCGCCGCAATCCCCATCGCCTTACGGGCAATGGCTTCGGCCTCAATTCCATCGATATCCACCAGCGCACGCGCTGCGGCAAGAGCGAAATGTCCACCCGAACCAATGCCGATCAACCCATCCTCGGGCTCCAAAACGTCACCGGTACCGGTCAGAACCAGCGACACCGACCGGTCTGCCACGGCCATCATCGCTTCAAGTCTGCGGAGATAACGGTCGGTGCGCCAGTCTTTGGCCAATTCGACACAGGCCCGGGTCAACTGACCAGGGTGCTTTTCAAGCTTAGCCTCAAGGCGCTCAAACAAAGTGAAGGCATCGGCGGTCGCGCCGGCAAAGCCGCCAATGACCGAGCCGTCTCCTAATCTGCGGACCTTGCGGGCATTGGCCTTGATGATGGTATTGCCAAGCGAGACCTGTCCGTCGCCGGCAATAACGACTTGGTCGTTTTTGCGCACCGCCAGAATCGTGGTGCCATGCCAAATTGGGTTGGTCGTCATAAATCCTCTGATGCCGGTCGTGGCCAAATTCCAAGCGCGAAAGCGCGGAGCGGCATGATAAACCGCGTCCGCGTTGGTGGCGATGAAGAAAAGCCGGATTATGCCAAATTGGGCACAGGCAACATCAGGGTGGCAGGGGGGGTGTCTTTATTATCGTCTGGAGCGGCCTCCCGGCGATTAATTTTTCCGCTGCATTTGGCGCCCCGTTGCAGGCTTAAGCGATCGCAGAAGATATCGCCTTTGATCTCGGCGGTGCCGCCAATGTCCAGAGAGCAACCGGAGACCTGTCCTTCGATGGTTCCCTGCAGCGAGGCCTGTTCAGCCACCATAAGACCGGTGAGGCGTCCGCCCTTAAGCACGACAAGCTTTTGACAGCGGATGGTCCCAATCACTTTGCCGGCCAGATGAATTTCGCCGCCGCTGAACAAATCGCCCGTGATCTCGCAGCCTGGGCCGATAATTGACAGTGGCATGGCCCGTTTTTGAGCCTTTCGGGACATCGCGAACATGGCCGCCGTCTCCTTTATATGAGGATCAATAAAAAGGTATCTGGGGCTGGTCATCCGCGTTCATGCGCTGGGCCAGCAAACTCTCGATTGAGCTTATGGCCTGTTCGACGGTCATGGCGATATCACTCAGTTGGGCCGCCTCAAGGTCCCGCCGCAGGTCTTCCAACAAAAGCAAATTCCGCTGCAATTGCAGGGCATGGCGCCGATCCGCCTCTTGTCTGGCAAAGTCATGCATCTTTGATCTGGCCGCCTGAAGGATAGGGAAATACCAATAAAGCTGAGCCTGACACATCCTTTGCGCGCAGGTATGTGAAGAGCTTCACGTTTTGTCAGGAAATTTTGCACGCCCGGCTCTGGCCTTGGGGGCTAGCAAAACAGCGTTCTTCCTGGTACTTACAGACCCCGACAGGAGGGACGTGCCATGCGCCAAGCCACCATCGAGCGCAAGACCACGGAAACCCGTATACGGGTCACCGTTGCCTTGGACGGGAAGGGTCACTATCAGGTGGATAGTGGCATAGGGTTCCTTGATCATATGCTTGAGCAACTGTCACGGCACAGTCTGATCGACCTCAGCCTGAAAGCTGAAGGTGACCTGCATATTGATGCCCACCACACGACCGAAGACAGCGCCATCGCCATTGGTCAGGCTCTGGCCCAGGCCTTGGGGGAACGTACGGGCATTTGCCGTTATGGCGATGCGCTCATTCCCATGGACGAAACCTTGACCCGGGTGGCTTTGGATTTATCCAACCGGCCCTATCTGGTTTGGAAGGTGGCGTTCAGCGCGGATCGCTTGGGCAGCATGGATACCGAACTTTTTCGCGAATGGTTTCAAGCCTTTGCGCAAGCCGCCGGCATCACCTTGCATGTTGAAACGCTGTATGGCACCAACAACCATCATATCGTCGAATCCTGCTTCAAGGGTTTGGCGCGGGCCTTGCGCCAGGCCATCACCGTCGATCCGCGCAAAGGGGATGCGGTTCCCTCGACCAAGGGCACGCTTGGCGGATCGCTGTGACAACGGTTCTGATCGATTACGGGTCGGGTAATTTACGCTCGGCGGCCAAGGCTTTTGAGCGGGCGGTGGCCGAGGCCGGATTGGGCGGGGCCGTCAAAGTTACGGCCGACCCTGATCTGGTTCGTCGTGCTGAACGCATCGTCTTGCCCGGTGTTGGTGCCTTCGCCGATTGTCGCCGTGGTCTTGATGCCCTTCCGGGAATGACGGAAACGCTTGTCGAACAGGTCCTGGAACGGGGCAAACCCTTCCTGGGTATCTGCGTCGGCATGCAGCTGATGGCCCAATGGGGCCGCGAACATGGAAATCATCCTGGCTTGGGCTGGATTGAAGGCGAGGTTGCGCCGCTTCAGCCCGCCGATCCTAGCCTTAAGGTGCCGCATATGGGGTGGAATGACCTAAGGTTTGAACCGGGCCGCCACCCTTTGCTGGCGGGTCTGGAACCGGGGGCACATGCCTATTTCGTTCACAGCTATCAGTTTGTCGCCTCTGCGGCCGATGTTTTGGCGGATGTTGACTATGGCGGGGCGGTGACCGCCATGGTTGGCCGCGCCAATATGGTGGGGACCCAGTTTCATCCGGAAAAGAGCCAGGCCACGGGTCTGGCGGTGATAACCAATTTTTTGCGCTGGCGGCCAAGATGATCCTTTATCCGGCCATCGATCTAAAAAATGGAGCCTGTGTTCGCCTGGTCAAAGGGGATATGGCCGCGGTCACCGTTTTCAATACCGATCCTGCCGCCCAGGCCCTCAGCTTTGCCGAGGCCGGCTGTCAATGGATCCATGTGGTGGATTTGGATGGGGCCTTTGCCGGTCAGCCGGTCAATGGTCAGGCGGTGGACAGGATTCTTGGGGCGGTCACGCTGCCGGTCCAGCTGGGGGGCGGTATCCGTGATCTCGCGACCATCGAAAGCTGGATCAAGCGCGGCGTAGCCCGGGTGATTCTCGGGACCGTCGCCCTTCGGGACCCCGCTTTGGTCAGACAGGCCTGTGCCCGCTTTCCCGGCAAAGTGGCGGTGGGCATTGATGCCCGTGGGGGCAAAGTGGCGGTGGAAGGTTGGGCGGAAACCTCCGAGGTCAGCGCGATGGACTTGGCGCTTCGTTTCGAGGATGCCGGTGTTTGCGCTATCATCTATACGGATATCGATCGCGATGGCCTGTTGTCGGGACCCAATATCGAGGCGACCGCGCAGCTTGCCGAAGGCTTGACCACGCCGGTGATCGCGTCTGGTGGCGTGGCCTCTCTTTCAGATTTGTTGGCTTTGAAGGCCCGCGCGTCGGTCGGGATCCAGGGGGTCATCTCCGGCCGGGCGCTTTATGACGGCCGGATCGATCTCAAAGCCGCCTTGGCGGCGTTAAGGGATGGACGCTGATGCTGAAGATGCGGATTATTCCCTGTCTGGATGTCAAAGATGGCCGGGTTGTCAAAGGGGTCAATTTCGTTGATCTGGTGGATGCCGGTGATCCGGTGGAACAGGCGCGTCTTTACGATCAAGCCGGCGCCGACGAACTGACCTTTCTGGACATCACCGCCTCGTCGGACCAGCGCGATACCATTTTAGACGTGGTGTCGCGCACGTCTGAACAATGTTTTATGCCATTGACCGTCGGCGGTGGTGTACGCAGCATTGAGGATATTCGCCGCTTGCTGTTGGCTGGCGCTGACAAGGTTTCGATCAACACCGCCGCCGTGCATCGCCCGGACTTTGTCGGGGAGGCCGCCCAAAAATTTGGCAGTCAATGTATTGTTGTCGCGATCGATGCCAAGCAAAGCGCCCCGGGGCGCTTTGAAATCTTTACCCATGGCGGCCGTCAGGCCACCGGGTTGGATGCCGTGGATTGGGCCCGGCGTATGGTGGATTTGGGTGCCGGGGAAATCCTGTTGACCTCGATGGATCGGGATGGCACCCGTCGCGGCTTTGATATCCCGCTGACCCGGGCCATTGCCGATGCCGTGACGGTTCCGGTGATTGCCTCCGGGGGGGTTGGCAGCTTGGATCATCTGGTCGAAGGGATCAGAGATGGCCATGCCACGGCGGTTTTGGCCGCCTCAATTTTTCATTTCGGTCAGTTTTCTATCGCTCAGGCCAAGGCGCATATGCGTTCGGCCGGTATTGCGGTGCGCTTGGATTAATACGGATTAGGGAACAGCCAATGAGCGCAGACAATGGAAAAATCATCGACCAGCTCTTTGCAACCATTGTCAGTCGCAAAGGTGGCGATCCCGAAAAGTCCTATACCGCCCGTTTGCTGTCCCGGGGACCGCGCAAAGTCGCCCAGAAGCTGGGCGAGGAAGCGGTGGAAACCGTCATCGCCGGCCTGACCGAAGGTCCCGAGCGTTTGGTAAGCGAAAGTGCCGATCTGCTTTATCATTTACTGGTCTTTTGGGCCATCAGCGACGTTACGCCCGATCAGATTTGGGCCGAATTGCAAAAGCGCAAGCTGATCGGTGGCCTGGATGAGAAAAAAGCGCGCAAAAGCTGAAGAGGGCGCCATGACCTATGATGACAGTAATATTTTTGCCAGGATCCTGAGGGGCGAAATCCCCTGCAAGAAGGTCTATGAAGACGATTTTGCGCTGGCCTTTCATGATATTCAGCCGCGCGCGCCTGTGCATGTCCTGGTGATTCCCAAGGGCCCCTATGTCTGCATGGCTGATTTCACCGCGCAAGCGCCGGAATCCTTGATCGCCGGCTATTTCCGTGCGGTAGGCGCCGTTGCCCGGCAGCTGGGACTGGAAGACAGCGGATATCGCCTGCTGGTTAATACCGGCGGCGATGCGCATCAGGAAGTCGCCCATTTGCATGTTCATATTTTTGGCGGTCGCAAGCTGGGGCCGATGCTGGCCAAATCGTGACCAGCGACTCTTTGCGATCGCAGGCGCAGAAAACAGCCGATAGGGTGGGGCGAGCAATGTTCGCCCGCGATCATGTTTCGCATGCCCTGGGTATTGTGCTGCAGGAAATCCGTCCCGGTTATGCAAAGCTCACGATGCGGGTAACGCAGGCCATGCTCAATGGCCATGGCACCTTGCATGGCGGGATGAGCTTTACCCTGGCTGACACGGCCTTTGCCTATGCCTGCAATGCCTATAACCAAAATGCCGTAGCCCTTGGGTGCGACATCATCTATCCGGCCGCCGGCCGGGAAGGCGACGATTTGACCGCCGAAGCCAAAGAATGCCTGTTGGCAGGGCGGACCGGCGTTTATGACGTCGCCGTCAGCAACCAGGATGGGGTGGTGCTGGCCTTGTTTCGCGGCCAATCCCGAAGGATCGAAGGCCAGATTGTGCCGCCCGAGGCTGTTTAACGATTGCCGCGCTGGCGAAAGCTCAGCGCTTCGGCGATATGAGCCCGCCCAATGACGTCCTCTTCGGCAAGATCGGCGAGGGTGCGGGCCACCCGCAAGACCCGATGATAGCCGCGTGCCGAAAGGCCCAGACGCAGCGCCGCATCCTGCAGCAGCTGCTGGCCTTGGCGGTCGGGGGTGGCCACCTCGGTCAAGAGGTCGCCATCGATATCGGCATTGCAAAGAAGCGCTGAGCGATCGCCCAGCTGCCGATAGCGTTGGTGTTGACGGGCCCGGGCTGCGGCGACTCGGACGGCAAGCTGAGCGGATCGTTCAGCCGGGGGGGGAACAGCCAAATCGGCTGGATTTACCGCTTTGACCTCAATATGAAGATCGATTCGATCTAGCAACGGTCCAGACAGACGGGCCTGATATTCGTTGGCGCAGTTTGGCGCCCGGCTGCAGCCCAGAGCCGGGTCGCCCAGATGGCCGCATTTGCAGGGGTTCATCGCCGCGACCAGTTGAATGCGGGCCGGATAGGTCACATGGGCGTTGGCGCGGGCCACAGTTACCCGCCCGCTTTCTAACGGTTGCCTGAGCGCTTCCAGGGCATTGCGCGGAAATTCCGGCAATTCATCAAGGAACAGCACGCCATTATGTGCCAAGGAGATCTCGCCGGGCCGTGCTCGGGCGCCTCCACCAACCAGAGCGGCGGCCGAAGTTGAATGGTGCGGATCGCGGAAGGGTCGGTGCTGCGATAACTGGCCACCGGTCAGTTGTCCGGCCAGGCTGTGGATCATGCCAACTTCCAAAGCCTCGGCCGGATCAAGGGGTGGCAGCAGCCCAGGAAGGCGATGCGCCAACATGGATTTGCCAGACCCCGGGGGCCCGATAAGACGGATATTATGCCGGCCGGCAGCGGCAATTTCCATGGCCCGCTTGGCACTTTCCTGACCTTTGATATCGGCAAAATCCAAAAAATGGGGCTGTGGCTCGGCCAAAGCGGGGTCGGGTGGGCTCAGCAATTGGGTGCCCTTGAAATGGTTGATCAGGGCCAGCAGGCTGTCCGGCGCCAATACGGCATTGCCTGACCATGCGGCCTCGCCGCCTTGCGCTGCCGGGCAAATCAGACCGCGCCCGCGGCCATTGGCGGCGATGGCCGCGGCCAGAATACCCGCCACCGGGGCCAGACGGCCATCCAGGCCCAATTCGCCCAACGCTGTGAATCCGGCAACATCCGCGCCCGGCAGGATGCCCATAGCCACGAGCAAGACCATGGCAATGGGCAAGTCAAAATGACTGCCTTCCTTGCTCAAATCGGCGGGGGCCAGATTGATGGTAATGCGTTTGGGGGGAAGGGCCAGGCCAAGCGCGTTGAGAGCCGCGCGAACACGTTCCCGGCTTTCGGCGACGGCCTTGTCCGGAAGTCCGACCAAAGTGAAGGCCGGAAGACCGCCGCCCAACTGGCATTGCACATCCACTGGGCTTACCTCAATGCCCTGGAAAGCGACGGTTTCAATGCGGGCGATCATGGGTGGTTATATTCTGATAATCTTTAAAGCTGTGTCAGAGGCAGAAATACACGTAAAGAGTTTGTCAGGCAAGTGATTGAAATTGATCGGTTGATTGCTATCTTTAAATGCCAGACGAGGAAGATTTGCAGATGTGGCCGTCTCTTAACAACAAAACGACGATCCCGGAACCGCGCCATTGTTTGCCGGGACGGGCCGTTCCGCTGGAGCTGCCGGGGACACATTATGTCAATGGGCGGACGCTGGCAGGCCCCTATCCCGACGGTGCCGAACGGGCCCTCTTCGCCATGGGTTGTTTCTGGGGCGCCGAGCGGCTGTTCTGGAGCAAACCCGGTGTGTTGGTTACGGCCGTCGGCTATGCCGGAGGCACGAGCTTAAACCCACTATATGAAGAGGTCTGCAGTGGCAAAACCGGCCATGCGGAAGCGGTGCTGGTGGTTTTCGATCCGAAGCAGGTCGAATATGCCCGATTGCTGGCTGCCTTTTGGGAATCGCACAACCCCACCCAGGGCATGCGCCAGGGTCATGATATCGGCACACAATATCGTTCGGCGATCTTTGCAACTTCGGCCGAGCAGCAAAATATTGCCGACGGCATGCGGGCGTTTTACCAGAAAAAATTGACCGCCGCCGGGTTTGGCACCATCACCACGACAATTTCCGGCGAGGTGCCTTTCTATTTTGCCGAGAATGATCACCAACAATATCTGGCAAAAAATCCAAACGGCTATTGTGGACTTGGTGGGACCGGGGTGACGTGCCCGCTGGCCTGACTATTTTTCCAGCAAGCTGTGAACGGCGGCAAACACCTGTTCCGGCGTGATGGCCCGCATACAGACGGGATCGCGGCAGGGCGTTTTGCGATGATTGGCGGCAGACACGCAGGGCGAGCAGGCTAATCCGGCGCTGATCGCATGACCTCTGCCCAAGGGTCCGTATAAGGCCGGCGTCTCCGGCCCAAAGAGCACCACCGTTGGCAATCCGGTGACTCCGGCAAAATGACCAGGACCGGAATCGTTGGTGATCATCGCCGCAGATAGCGCATACAGCCAGGGCAATTCGGCCAATTGCTGGCGGCCGGCGAAATTGATCATGCGCGGATGGGCGACCATGCCACGCAATTGTTCGGCCTCGGCCGCTTCGTCCGGGGCACCGGTAATCAAGATCAGCAGATCGTCCCAGCTGCCGAGCAGGGCCCGGGCCAGCGCGGCAAAATTCTCCTGCGGCCAGCGCCGTTGCGGCAATAATTCGCTGGCATTGGGATTAAGCAAGACAATGCGATGGCGTGCACTGTCATAGGCCGGATAAATTTCGGCAATTCTTTGCCGCATGGCGGTCCGCCCTTCCTCAGGGACCGTAACCTGCGCAAGGGTCAGTTCATCGTCGCTGATGCAGGTTTTGGAATAGGGAAGTTCCGGCGCGGCGGCGGCCAAGGCGTTGACCAGCGCAATGAAATTCTTGGCGATATGTATATGCGGATTGTAAGCGACAGCATGGCTCAGCATTTCGCCGCGATAGAGGCCTTCACCATGAAAGCGGTGAAAGCCAACCCGATGAGCGGCACCGCTCAGTCCGGTCAGTAAAGCGGTAAATCGCGAAAAAAGCTCAAGATCGATAACCGAGTCAATGCGCTTGGCGCGGGTCCAGCGCAGAAAGCCCAGGGTGTCGCTGGCCAAATGAGTCAGACGATCGGCGCGGATCGTATAAATATTTGCTTCGGGAACGGTCTTAAGCAGGGCCAGACTGGCGACATTGCTGCGGAAGATGACAAAGAACAATTCCGCACCAAACAGCCGGGCGGCTTTGCGCATCGCCGGGTCTGCCAAAATCGTACTGCCCATTTCCGAAAGTTCGACGAACAGGATGCGTCTTGGCACTTGGGTCCGGGGGCGCAGCCGACCGCTCAGCCATAGCCCGACGGTCGCCAAAAAGCACAGCGGTATGCCGACCCAATGGTCTATGGCCCGCATGGTATCGACTTTCATTTTGCTTAAAGGCTCCTGGTTCCAAGGCTGGTTGATGCGGCCGGGCTGGCTTTCGGCAGTTGGGCGCGTTTGGCTTCGATGGCATCCCAGATCACCGATTCCAGGCAAACGCCGTCAAAGCGGTTTATTTCCTGCAATCCGGTGGGCGAAGTCACATTGATCTCGGTCAGATAGTCGCCAATGACGTCAATGCCGACGAAAAGCAGGCCCCGTTCTTTCAGGGTGGGGCCAATGGCGGCGCAAATAGCCCGGTCGCGGGCCGTCAGAGTCGCTTTTTCGGCCCGTCCGCCGACATGAAGGTTAGATCGGGCCTCCCCGACCATCGGCACCCGGTTGACCGCGCCAGCCGGCTCGCCATCGATCAAAATAATGCGTTTATCACCGCGACGGACTTCCGGCAAATAGCGCTGGACCATCAGCGGTTCGCGGTAAAGTTGGGTAAAGACCTCGAGCAGCGCGTTCAAATTGTCATCGCTGGGCGTGATATGGAAGACGCCGGCCCCGCCATTGCCAAACAGCGGCTTTAAGATAATTTCGCCATGTTCGGCGCGAAACTCCGTAATTTGCCGGCGGTCCGCGGAAATCAGTGTGGGCGGCATGACCTCGGGAAAATGCGTCACCAGCAGCTTTTCAGGAGCGTTTCGAACATGGAACGGATCATTGACCACCAGGGTCCGCGGGTGGATATGTTCAAGTAAATGGGTCGCGGTAATATAGGCCAGATCAAAAGGCGGGTCCTGCCGCATCAGAACGATATCCACACTGGACAGGTCCAACTGCTCGGCCTCGCCCAAAATGGCATGATTGCCATGTTCGCGCTGAACCTTGAGTGGCCTGGCCCAGGCGGACAATTTTCCCGCCCGAAGGCTCAGATGCTGGGGCAAATAATGAAAGAGCCGATGGCCCCGCCGCGCGGCTTCCAAAGCCAGGACAAACGTGCTGTCGGCATCAATATTGATGGTTTCGATGGGATCCATCTGAATGGCGACGGACAAATTCATGCCGACATTTCCTTATTTTCAGTGTCGTTGGTGCGACCGACTACATGCTCTGGCGGTGCGGGTCAGTTTTCAGCAGGACATGATTGACCACCCGTTTGACATTATCGATGTTGCGGGCATGGGCGATGACTTTGTCCAATTCTTCGGGGCTGCGGGCAATGCCCATCAAATAGACCACGCCATTGACGACATCCACCGTGTAATTGATGTTACGGATCTGTTGATCGAACATCAGCCTTGTCCGCAGATTGTTGGCAATCCAGACATCGCGGCTGAAATCAAAAAAACCTGACTGATCGGTGACCTGGATTTCGTCGATGACCTGACGCACGCCGGCGGCCTGCCAGGCCAACCGAACCGCCTCAATCCGAGACTCAGGCTTTTTAACCGAACCGGTCAGCAAGACGCGGCCTTCGGTGACCGAGGTCGAAATATCGCTGAAGAGCGACCAGTCATTTTCCAGCCAAGAGGAATTGATCGACGCGCGAATTTTCGTGTCGTCAACCGCCGATTCAAGCCCGCGCTCCTGGACGCTTCCGGTGCCGACAGCGGCCGCGCCACTGATCAGGCTGCCGGTCACCGGATCGCAAGCCGTCACCGAAATAAGCAAAAACATCAAGGAAGCGGGGATGAATAAGGGGCGGATCACCATGGTAAATCCTCAACTGCTGAAATTGACTGGCACAGTGTATCGGCTTAGACCTCTTCCCGCCAAGCGTCCATCAGATGACGGGGCCAGCGCCATGGCCTCACCAGCACAACGTCAAAACGCGGGTTCAGCGCTGCCAAATCGGGGCGTTGGGCCAGAAAGGCGGCCGCGGCGCGGCAAAGTCTTTGC
>DUZC01000055.1 GCA_013349735.1 Rhodospirillaceae bacterium | reverse complement strand
TGCGAGCCGATATGTCCATAACCAACGATACCGAGGACCTTCCCCCGCATCTCATGGGCATCCTTAGCACTTTTCAGCCATTTGCCGGCATGCGCCTGCCGTGACCGCTCAGGTATCCCCCTCAGCAACATCACAATCTCGCCGATGACCAGTTCGGCCACCGACCGGGTATTGGAATAAGGCGCATTAAAAACCGGCACACCGGCGCGCCGGGCGCTTTCCAGAGAAACCTGATTGGTTCCAATGCAGAAACAGCCGATGCAGAACAGGCGGTTTGCCGCCTTGAGCACCGCCTCGGTCACCCGGGTCCGCGAACGGATCCCAAGAATATGGACACCCTGAATGCGCTCAACAAGCTCGGCTTCGTCAAGCGCTGTCGGTAACGAGTCAATATTGCTATAGCCGCGGGACCGCAATTCGCTGATGGCATTGTCGTGAACGCCCTCAAGCAACAGAATCCGGATTTTGTCTTTGGACAAAGAATGCTTCAACACGGCTCAGCCTCATAGCGACAGTCAGCGCAAGGGGCGATTTATACGAGGTTCTCCCTGTCACTGTACAGAGGCGGCGAAATTACGACGGCACACCGCCCCTCGGGCAGCAACCGGGCCCAACGGAAGAGATCAAATAATGTGCAGAGTTGACAAGCGCACTATAATTGGGCAAACTGAGAAAGTGCAGAATAGAAAGTCAAGACGCAGACTATTTCATAGGCAATTTTCACAATATTTGCCTATTTATTAATCAGATACTTAATCTAGACCAATCCCGCCCCACATTAACCCATTGTAATGATAGGTATCCTTGGAGGTCGTCCGCTTTGGCATGGCTTTTGATTGCGACGGGCAGACCTTTTTGTTCTGCACGAGCATCACGAGGAAACGATGGAAACGACGAGTTCGGCGGTGGACGTCCTTTTTATTTTGTTGGGCGCAGTCATGGTTCTGGCCATGCATGCGGGATTTGCCTTTCTTGAGGTTGGCACCGTTCGACGGAAAAATCAGGTCAATGCTCTGGTAAAAATCTTGGTGGATTTTGCCGTTTCCACCTGTGCCTATTTTTTCATCGGCTATTCCATCGCCTATGGCGTCGACTTTCTTGTCTCAGCTAAAGTTCTGACGGGTGCCGCCGGCGGCAGCTTCGCCCCCAAGGGCTATGATCTGGTCAAATTCTTTTTTCTGGCGACTTTCGCTGCCGCCATCCCGGCCATCATCTCGGGTGGGATCGCCGAGCGGGCCAAATTTCTGCCCCAGCTTTGCGCCACCGCCATTTTGGTAGCCTTTTGCTATCCGCTCTTTGAGGGCTTGGTCTGGGGAACCCGACTCGGCTTTCAAGACTGGGTTACCGCACAATTTGGGTTCAGCTTTCATGATTTCGCGGGATCGGTTGTGGTGCACGCCTTCGGCGGCTGGGTTGCCCTGGGTGCTGTCCTAACCTTAGGAGCCCGCCGCGGTCGCTATCGCAAAAACGGTAAAGTCGTCGGCATTCCACCCTCGAATATTCCGTTCCTGGCCTTGGGTGCCTGGATATTGTCGGTCGGCTGGTTCGGGTTCAATGTCATGAGCGCTCAGAAACTGGATGGGATGTCCGGCCTGGTCGCACTCAATTCGCTGATGGCCATGGTCGGCGG
Organism: Rhodospirillaceae bacterium; assembly: GCA_013349735.1. GTDB lineage: Bacteria > Pseudomonadota > Alphaproteobacteria > Rhodospirillales > Magnetospirillaceae > DUZF01. Next base: position 9,362 of record DUZC01000055.1, on the reverse strand, counting down.
AATCCTTTCGTCCTTGGTCATCAGCCGCAATGATCCTGGCTTCGTCCATAACGGCGCCCTGGCTGGACTGGTTGCCGTCTGCGCCGGTTCGGACGTCATGCATCCGATCGGGGCCCTGGCCACCGGGGGCATCGCCGGCGCCTTGTTCGTCTGGGCTTTCAATCAGTGTCAAAACCGCTGGAAAATTGATGACGTGCTCGGGGTCTGGCCACTGCATGGCTTTTGCGGCACCTTTGGCGGCATCGCCTGCGGGATCTTTGGTCAAGAGTCGCTGGGTGGCCTGGGCGGCGTTTCTTTGCCCGCCCAGTTTGTCGGCACCGGCCTCGGTGTTGGCATGGCTCTTATTTCCGGATTCGTCGTTTATAAGGCTTTGCATGCCCTTCTCGGTCTGCGCCTTGATGCAAACCAGGAGATGCGGGGAGCAGATCTTTCGATTCACCAGATCGGCGCCTATCCCGAGGATGATGTGCCAAGCTTTGCTGGTGATAACGCCATGTATGACCCTGATGACGAGGACGAAGACCCAATCCCGGTGCGGGCCCGCGCCTGAATCCCGACGCCCGCTGCGAAAAGCGGGCTTTTCGGAACAATAAAATTGCTGTAGTGGTTCCCCGCAAATGGGAATCCGGCATTCAAGTGGGAATCGCAGGGGCTAAACCGTCTGCGATTCCCTAACTTTTTGGAGCAAACGCATTGACCCTCTGTCCCTGTGGCAGCGCCCGCCCCTTTGACGCCTGCTGCGGCCCGATTCTGGCGGGCCACCCCGCGCCAACGCCCGAAGCCTTGATGCGATCACGGTACAGCGCTTACGTTAAATGCGATGTCGACCATCTCGAGCGCTCGCTGGCCCCCGAAGCCCGCACCGACCATGACCGTAAGGCGGCGGAACAATGGGCCAAGGCGGTGGAATGGCAAGGGCTGGAAATCCTGAGCACGGACGGCGGCACTGAAGGTTCGGATACCGGCCGGGTTGAATTTATCGCACGCTTTCGGCAGGGCGGCTTTGACCAGAGCCATCATGAAACCAGCTCGTTTCGACGCCATGAGGGCGCTTGGGTTTATGTCGATGGCAAAACCCACAACAAGCCGATTGTAAGGTCGGAACCAAAACGGGGACGCAATGATCCCTGTCCTTGTAACAGCGGTAAAAAATACAAGCATTGTTGCGGCCGTTGATTAACCAATCAGGGCAATTGAGTGAACGCCCGATTGCCCTTTGTAACGAATTATTGAGGAATGGCGGCGTAACAATCCAAGGATGAAGCCAAAATCTCATAGCCCTTTTCCGAGCGCCCGCGCCGACGCCCAACTGGCCGAGCGCAGTAAAGAACAATCGCAAATCGGGGCTCCCGCCTATCGCCTGGCCTTCAAGGATATCGACTTCCTGCTCCGCGATGATCTGCGTCCAGTGCGTTTGCAATTGGAACTGCTGAAGCCGGAACTGCTGTTACAAGAGCAGCGCATCCATTCCACCATTGCCATTTTTGGCAGCGCCCGAATTCCCGATCAGCAAACGGCCGAAACCCAGCTGGCCGCAGCGGAAGCAGCGGCGCGGGCCAATCCGGGCAATGCATCTCTGGCGCGACAATTGGTCGTTGCCCGCCGGATGCTGGCCAATACCCGTTATTATGAAGAGGCTCGTCGCCTGGGCCAAATTGTCTCTTCCGTCTGCGCCGCGCCCGAGGAATGTGACTTTGTCGTCCTGACCGGCGGCGGCCCGGGCATAATGGAAGCGGCCAACCGCGGAGCTGACGACGTCAAAGCCAAATCCATCGGTCTAAATATTGTTCTGCCGATGGAACAGGCGCCAAACCGCTATATCACGCCGGAGCTGTCCTTCCGCTTTCATTATTTTGCGCTTCGAAAAATGCACTTCCTGGCCCGGGCCAAGGCCTTGGTCGTGTTTCCCGGCGGCTTTGGCACGCTTGACGAACTCTTTGAAGCGGCGACCTTGATCCAAACCGGCAAGATCGAGCGCATACCCTTTCTGCTGTTCGGCAAGGAATATTGGGAAAGGGTGATCAATTTTGACACCATGATCAGCGAAGGCATGATCGATGCCGCTGACAAGGATATTTTCCAGTTTGTCGAAACGGCAGAAGAGGCCTGGCACCATATTGCCCGCTTCTGGAACCTGCCCTCCGGAAAAGCCGAGGAATGACTCAGCAACCACGCCAGACCGGTGAGCGCTTGCCAAGAAAGGCATCAATGCCTTCGGCGGCATCGGCAGCCATCATGTTGTTGGTCATCACTTCCCCGGCATAGGCATAAGCCGCATCCAGGTCCATTTCCAACTGGCGATAAAAAGCTTCCTTGCCAATGGCCAGGGTCAGGGACGACTTTCCGGCAAGTGCCTCTGCCATTGAGGTGACAACCTCATCCAGCTGGTTGGCCGGAACCACCCGGTTGACCAGACCCATGCGAAGGGCCTCATCCGCCGCCACCGACCGGCCGGTCAGTAACATATCCATCGCCGCCTTACGGCCGACCACCCGGGACAGAGCCACCATCGGCGTCGAACAGAACAGGCCGATATTGACCCCCGGCGTGGCAAAACTGGCCAGATCGGCAGCCACCGCAAGATCACAGGACGCCACCAACTGACAACCGGCTGCCGTGGCCATGGCGTGCACCTTGGCAATCACCGGCTTAGGCAGACGCACAATCGTCTTCATGAGGCTGGCACAGCGGGAAAACACCGCCTGGTAAGCCTGCTGCCGGGGATCTGAGCGCATTTCCTTGAGATCATGCCCCGCGCAGAACACCGGCCCAGCGGCCGCCAGAACCACGACCTTGACCCCAGGATCAGCCCCGGCCATAACCAAAGCCTCTGTCAGAGTTTGCATCAAATTCAAGGACAGGGCGTTGCGGGCTTGCGGACGGTTCAGGGTCAAAGTCCGTACCCCGGCCTGATCAGACGCAAGTAAGACAGTGGATTCAAGAGCAGAGTGCGGCATGGCCGATGATCCTTGGCAAAGTTCTTAACAGGGAAAAGAAAAAATCATGAGTGGTTGGGGCTGTCCCCATGAGGACAAATCGATCTGCCTCCGCCTGAGCGGAAAACCCTGCGATCCGGGAATCAAGGGCTGCATCCTGCATGGCCGCTTCCGCTTCGCCGATGAAGCGAAAAACCGTAAGCCTTGCCCCCGTTCAGCAGAAATGGGGGAACCGGCCTCACCCGTGGCCGATGATCTGACTTAGGAATTTGCGGGTCCGCTCCTCCTTCGGATTGCCAAACAACTCGGCTGGCGCGTTCTTTTCTATGATCTGCCCTTCATCCATAAAAACCACTGTATCGGCAACTTTTCGGGCAAATCCCATTTCATGGGTGACACAGACCATGGTCATACCGTCAGCGGCGAGTTCAACCATGACATCCAGAACCTCTTTTATCATTTCCGGATCGAGCGCCGATGTCGGCTCGTCAAACAACATGATGCTGGGACGCATACAAAGGCTGCGGGCAATCGCCACCCGTTGCTGCTGACCACCGGAAAGTTGAGCCGGAAACTTATGGGCCTTTTCAGCAATTTTAACCCGCTCCAAATAACTGAGCGCCAATTCATTGGCGGCGGCCCGCCCCATTTTCTTGACCCAGCAGGGGGCTAAGGTCAAATTTTCAAGAACACTGAGATGGGGAAACAGATTGAATTGTTGAAAAACCATTCCGACCATTTGGCGGACGGCTTCGGTGCTGGCGTGATCCCCTGTCAATGTCGTCCCATTGACGGTAATCGAGCCTGCCTGATGTTCTTCCAGGCGATTGATACAACGGATCAAAGTGGATTTGCCCGATCCGGAAGGCCCGGCAATCACGACACGCTCGCCTTTGCGGACATTAAGAGAGACATCGCGAAGGACATGGTGCGCACCATACCATTTGTTGACCCCCTGCAATGAAATCGCCAGATCCCCTTGGGCAGTGACACTGTTTTCGCTCAAACCGATCCTCCCGAGGATGCAAGCCGGCGCTCCAGATAACGGCTGTAGCGGGACATCAAATGGGTAAATAAAAAATAGATGGCGGCCGCAACCAGATAGCCTTCCACATAGAAGGCCCGCCATTGCGGATCAGACAAAGCCATTTTGGTGCTGCTGAGCAGATCATAGAGCCCAATCACCACAACCAATGAGGTATCTTTGAAGGTGGTAATGAACTGCCCGACCAAGGGCGGAATCACCAGACGCAAAGCCTGCGGCAAAATCACCAGACGCATCTTTTGCCAATAGCCCAGACCAAGCGCATCCGCCGCGTCGCTTTGGCCGACCGGAATGGCCTGCAAACCACCCCGCACATTTTCCGCAAGATAAGCGGCCGTGAACAGGATGATGCCCAGTTGCGCCCGCAGCAATTTATCGATGCTGATCCCTTCCGGCAAGAACAGCGGAAACATGACCGAGGCCATGAACAGCACACTGACCAAGGGCACCCCACGCCAGAACTCGATATAAGCGATCGACAATGACCGCAAGGCCGGCAGAGACGACCGCCGTCCAAGTGCCAGCAGCAGGGCCAGAGGGAATGACAAGACGATACCCGCCGTGGACAGGATAAGCGTCAAAGGCAATCCACCCCAACGGTCATCGGCAACAAAGGGCAGACCGGCAATGCCGCCCCACATCAAAAGAGCCGAGACGACCAACCCTGACGCCCACATCCAGAACAGCCAGCGCCGCCAGAATTTTGGATTGGCGCTGACCAGCAACATTGCCAGAAAGAGAACAATCGCCAAGGAGGGCCGCCATTGCTGGTCATGCGGGTAAATGCCGAATAAAATCAGGCGAAATTTCTCACCGACAAAGGCCCAACAAGCACCGCCGGCGGCCCGACAGTCCGCTGGCCCACCCGACCAGACGGCCTTAACCAGCCCCCATTCGATCAGCGACGGGACAATTTTTGCCAAACCACCCAGGATCAACAGACTTAGCAAGGCATGACCGGGCGAAGCGAACAGATGGCGCCCCCAATTCAGCCAACCCTGGTTCAAACCTATGGCTTTAGGCGGGGCAGGCATTCAGCGCCCCCGACCTGGCAAAGTGATATGCTGATTATAGCGATTCATGGCCGCCGAGAGAGCCAGGCTGACCAACAGATAGACCAACATAATGATCACAACGCCTTCAACCGCCTGTCCGGTCTGATTGATCGCGGTATTGGCAACGCTGACCAGATCCGGATAACCGATGGCGACGGCCAAGGTGGAGTTCTTGGTCAGGTTCAAATATTGGCTGGTCAACGGTGGTACAATGACCCGCAGACTTTGCGGCAATAGCACGAGTCTCAAGGTCAAGAATCGACTGAGCCCCAAAGATAGGGCGGCTTCTATTTGCCCGGGCGGAACAGCAACTATGCCGGCCCGAACAATTTCAGCGATGAAAGCCGCCGTGTAGATCACCAATCCCATCAGCAAGGCTGCGAATTCCGGCGTAACCGTCGCACCGCCGCTAAAATTAAAACCCTGCAAAACGGGTATTTCAAAGGAAAGCCGCAAACCGCAAACCCCATAGCCGAGCAAAGGCAGGCCCAGGATCAAAAGTGTAACGGCAAAAAACGTTGGAAAAGGACGGCCGGTTTCTTCGCGGCGACGGCGCGCCCAGACCGCCAGCAGAACCGAGGCGATGACAGCCAGGGTAACAATCAGGAGCATTCCAGTCAGATCGGCCGTGCCCAGCGGGGCCGGCAGCTTGAGACCACGATTGCTGATGAACAGCAAATGGAAAAGGTCGATGGCCTGTCTTGGGCCTGGAAGGCTTTCCGTAATAAGCTGATACCAAAAGAATAATTGCAGGAGAAGCGGCAGACTGCGCACCAGTTCGACATAAAATCCGGCGCATCCCGAGACCAGACGATTGGCCGAAAGGCGGGCCACACCCACCACCACACCCAAGGGCGTCGCCAAGGCAATACCAAGCAAAGCAACGGCAATGGTATTGAGCAACCCGACCAAAAAGGCCCGGAAATAGCTGTCCGTCGGCGCATAGTCGATCAGATGTTCACTGATGCCGAACGAGGCTTCCCGCCCAAGAAAGTCGAAACCCGTGGCGATATGACGCGCATGCAGATTATCGAGGGTATTCCTGACCAGGACCCAAGCCAGCAAGGAGACCACCGCCACCAGCAGCAATTGATAGAGAACGGCCCGGCGCTGCTCACCGCCACGCCCTTTTTCGATCAATCCGTTGGACCGACCTTCCATGCCGATTTCTTTATCGAAGCGGCATGGCATACATCAGGCCACCCTTGCTCCACAACTCATTGAGCCCCCGGTCCAATTGCAGTTTGGATTTTTTTCCGACATTGCGCTCATAGCTTTCGCCATAATTTCCAACCTGCTTGATCAGATTGTAAGCCCATTTGTCGTCAACCCCGAGGCTTTTGCCTAAACCACCCGACACCCCCAGCAACCGCTGCAGGTTAGGGTCCGCGCTTTTGGCCATTTCATCCACATTTGCCGAAGTGACGCCCCGTTCCTCGGCTTCGACCATGGCAAAAAAGGTCCATTTCACCAGATTGAACCATTGATCGTCACCTTGACGCACGGCCGTGGCCAACGGCTCTTTAGAAATGCGCTCGGGCAAAATGACATAATCGTCAGGGTTCGCCGCCTGATTGGCGCGAATGGCCGCCAATTGGGATCCATCCGACGTCAAGGCATCGCAGCGGCCAGACATAAAGGCCCCGACCGATTCCTCAAAACTTTCAATGGTGACCGGCTTCAGATCCAACCGGTTGGCCCGGGCGAAATCCGCCAGATTCAGTTCGGTGGTGGTTCCGGTCTGCACACAAATAGTTGCCCCGTTCAAATCTTTGGCATTTTTAACGCCCAATTTGCGCGCCACCAGGAACCCTTGCCCATCGTAAAAATTAACCGCAGAGAAGAGCAGGCCGCTGCCGGCATCCCGGGTCATTGTCCAGGTGGTGTTGCGGGACAGCAGATCGACTTCGCCCGACTGCAAAGCGGTCAAGCGCTGTTGCGCTGACAAAGGGACGAAGCGAACTTTTTTCGCATCGCCAAAAACGGCGGACGCCACGGCCCGGCAAACATCAACATCCAACCCAGCCCATTCCCCCTTGGCATCGGGCGCGCCAAATCCGCCCAAACCGGTATGAACGCCGCAGACAAGGACACCGCGTGCCTTGACAGACTCAAAAGTCGTCCCGGCCTGTGCAGGAAGATTTATTACCAGCAGGAACAGGCCGACAATCCATGGAAAAAATCGTTTCATAACGCCCTCCTCGCTCGTCACCCCTGTTCAGCCCGCAGCCATCCCATTGACCCGCCGCCGCGCACCCGGCCACAATTTCGGCTGGGCCCGCTCATATTGCCTGGCATAGGGAACGGGCTCACCCAAAGCTGCCGCCGCACGCCAGACCCATCGGGGATCATCGAGGAAAGCCCGTCCCAGCGCCACCATATCGGCCCGTTCATTGCCCAGGATGGCCTCGGCCTGATCGGGGTCGGTGATTAATCCCACCGCTCGCACCAAAAGCCCGGTTTCCCGTCGAATGCGCCAGGCAAAATCCACCTGGTATCCAGCGCGCACGGGGATCTTGGCGTCTGCGATCAAGCCACCCGAGGAGACACAGACATAGTCGACGCCTTCATTTTTGCAGGCGACCAGATAACGAACAGCCTCATCCGGGGTAAACCCGCCTTCGACCCAATCACTGGCGCTGATACGGATGCCCAGTGGCTTGCTATGGGGCAGGGCCCGACGCACGGAACGGATCACCTCAAGAGGAAAGCGCATACGGTTGTCCAAAGGACCACCATAGACATCGTCCCGCTTATTGGTCAGCGGCGACAGGAATTGATGCAATAAATAGCCATGAGCAGAATGAATTTCGACGATATCGACACCGGCGCGATCCGCCCGAACCGCCGCATCCGCGAAGGCATGACGCAGTCGATCAATATCGTAAGGCCCGATTTCCCGAGGGGTCGGCCAACCGGCATTGAACGGAATAGGCGAGGCTGAAATTGTCGGCCAGGACCCCTCCGCCGCAGTCAGGGCACCGCCCCCCGCCCAAGGAACCTGGCTCGCCCCCTTGCGACCAGCATGAGCAATCTGCACGGCAATCCGCGCCTGCCCAAACGGCCTTATGGCTTTTACCAAACGAGCCAAAGCAACTTCACTGGCATCGGAATAAAGCCCAAGATCGGCCGGCGAAATGCGACCATCGGCCTCGACCGCAGTGGCTTCCATGACCACCAGTCCCGGCCCTGACGCCACCAGACTGCCATAATGTTGTAAATGCCAGTCCCCGGCCACGCCATCGGTCGCGCTATACTGGCACATTGGCGCAACAGCGATGCGATTGGCCAATTCCAGGCCTCGGATTGTCACAGGTCTGAACAGACGACTCTTCCCCGCCATCGATACTCCTCCATAGGCTTTGCGCGGCATGATAGACTCGAAAGCGCAAAGTGGCGAGGGGGCAGTCGCCGATTCTTAGGATGGACTGGCAAGCTACTGTCAAAGAGGATAAGGACCCAAATCAAAACACAGGATTTCGCTTTCACTGTTTGCTCGCAAATCCACCAAGGCTTCCGCCTCGAGCGCGACACCATCTCCCGCTTCGGCCATGACACCATTTACCCGGAGCCCACCGGCGACCACCTGAAGCCAGGCGGCACGCCCGGGCGTTAATTCCCGTTGCAGTTGGACGTCAGGATCGAGACAAGCCGCAAACAGCATAACATCTTGCCGGATACGGACCGAACCGTCGCGGCCATCGGCGCTGGCAATCGTACAAAATCGGTTGCGTTTGGCCAGATCATCAAAGCTTTTCTGTTCATACCCCGGAGGCAGCCCCTCTCTTTCAGGCATGATCCAGATCTGCAGCAATTTTACCGGCGCATGGTCTGAACTATTGAATTCACTGTGGCGGATCCCGGTTCCCGCCGACATCCGCTGAACCTCGCCCTGACAAATCATGGCATGCTCGCCCGTGCTGTCGCGATGTTCGAGAGAGCCGGACGTTACATAGGTAACGATCTCCATATCCCGATGGCCATGGGTGCCAAAGCCGGTACCGGGGCTGATGATATCTTCATTGATGACCCGAAGGGCTCGGAAGCCCATATGGCGCGGATCATAATAATCAGCAAAAGAAAAGGAATGCCAGCTGTCGAGCCAGCTAAGCCTTGCATGCCCCCTTTGCCTGGCTGGACGAAGAATGACGGACATAGGGGCCTCCCGGGTCTGATTAATGGACGGAAAAATTTTAACTTGCGATGAGGATGCGGGACAATCGATCATCCCGACATAAGACTGTCCTTACAAAAGCGACAATAGGAGAGGACGCGTGGATCGGCTTGACGCAATGGAAGCCTTTGTAAGAGTGGCCGAATGCCAGA
>DUZC01000054.1 GCA_013349735.1 Rhodospirillaceae bacterium | reverse complement strand
AGCCCCCGCTTGATCGCGGAAATCAAGCCGGGCCCCTGGTAAACCAGGGCGGAATAAAGCTGCAGCAGACTGGCCCCGGCCCGCAGTTTGGCATAGGCCTGCTCGGGCGAGGCAATCCCGCCGACCCCGATCAAAGGCAAACGCCCGCCGGTCAAGCCATACATCTTGCGCAGCATCTCGGTCGAGGGACCGAACAGCGGGGCGCCCGACAAGCCGCCGCTTTCTCCTTTCTCGGCCGAAAGCAGCGTGGCGGGGCGCGCGATCGTGGTGTTGCTGATAATCAGCCCGTCGAGCTGGCCAGCCAAGGCGATCTCGGCAATATCCCGAAGATCCTCCTCAACCAAATCCGGCGCGATTTTCAGTAAGAGGGGCGGCGCCGGATCGGGCAGCGCGGCCCGGCTGCGGCCAACCAAGTCCTCAAGCGGGCCACGTCCCTGCAAAGCCCGCAGCCCCGGCGTGTTGGGCGATGAAACATTGATCACAAGATAATCCGCCAGCCCGGCCAAGGCCCGTACCCCCGCCTCATAATCGGCGGCGGCGTCCACCGTATCCTTGTTCTTCCCAAGATTGGCGCCGACGATACCGACCCGCCGGCGCTTTGCCAGCCGCGCCGCCACAATGGCCAGGCCTTGGTTATTGAATCCCATGCGGTTGATCACCGCCTGATCTTTGACCAAACGGAACAGACGGGGCTTGGGATTGCCCGGTTGCGGCCGGGGGGTCACGCTGCCGATCTCGACAAAGCCGAAGCCCAGCGCCAGCATGGCGTCGGCCACCTCGGCATTTTTATCGAACCCGGCGGCAAGACCGAGCGGATTGGGGAAGTCCCGCCCCCATAGTCGCTGGTTAAGGATCGGATCATCGGCTGCGGCTTGAGAGGGCGGCCACCAGCCCCGCCGCAACAGCGCAATGGTCAGGCTATGGGCGGTCTCGGCCGGAATAAGGCGGATCAGCGGACCGGCAAGATGAAAAAAACGGGGCAAGGCGATCATTCTTCAAACAGTTGGCAGGTGCGAAGCCGGGACAGGACGGCGCAATTCTTACGGTTTCGCCATACTGTGATAGGTCATAAACGCCCGCCGGGCAAACCGATTTGATGGCCATTGCGCGCTTCTCCTTCCCCCCGCCGACAGGCTGTGATAAAAGCCGCTTCCATGAATTTCCTCGACTTTGAAAAACCCATCGCTGAACTCGAAGGCAAAATCGAAGAGTTGCGCCATCTGAGCGACTCGGACGAAATCAATATTGCCGAAGAGATCAATCGCCTGCAGATCAAGGTCGAGCGGGTGTTGAAATCCACCTATGGCAAATTGACCCCCTGGCAGAAAACCCAGGTGGCCCGGCATCCGGATCGCCCGCATATGTCGACCTATGTCGAGCGGCTGATCGGCGATTTTACGCCTTTGGCCGGAGATCGCGGTTTTGGCGAGGATCAGGCCATCATTGGCGGGCTGGGACGGTTCAAGGGCCATTCCGTGATGATCATCGGCCATGAAAAGGGCCGCGACACCGATTCCCGTGTCCGCCATAATTTCGGCATGGCCAAGCCGGAAGGCTATCGCAAGGCGCGGCGCCTGATGGAAATGGCCGATCACTTCCGCATTCCGGTCATCACCTTGGTTGACACGGCAGGGGCCTATCCCGGTGTCGATGCTGAAGCCCGCGGACAGGCCGAAGCCATCGCCCGTTCCATCGAAACCTGTCTGAATATTCGGGTGCCGCTGATCTCGGTCATCATCGGCGAAGGGGGCTCGGGCGGCGCCATCGCTGTGGCGGCCGGCAATGCCGTTCTGATGATGGAACATTCGATTTACTCGGTGATCAGCCCGGAAGGCTGCGCCTCGATTCTCTGGCGAAGCGGCGATGCCGCCAAAGAGGCCGCCGAGGCCTTAAGGCTGACCGCGCAGGATCTGTTTAAATTGGGGGTGATTGATGACATCGTCCCCGAACCGCTAGGGGCGGCCCATCGCAGTCCCGAGATTGCCATCGAAAATCTTGGCGATCACATCGAACGGGCGCTTAAGCCTTTGCTCGGCCTCGAAGGCGGTGTTTTGCGGGCCCGGCGACGGGAGAAATTTCTGGCCATGGGTCAGGCCGGCCTGGCCTGAACGCCCCGCTCGCCTCTTCAAACAGACTGGTCAGCTGGCTGAGCATCGTCCCCCCCAGTTCTTCGGCATCCATAATGGTTACGGCACGACGATAATAGCGGGTGACGTCATGGCCGATGCCGATCGCCACCAGTTCCACCGGAGAAACCGCCTCGATCCAGCTGATCACCTGACGCAGATGACGTTCGAGATAGCTGCCGGGATTGACGGAAAGCGTCGAATCATCCACCGGGGCCCCATCCGAGATGACCATGAGAATGCGCCGCTGTTCGGCGCGCGCGAGAAGACGCGCATGCGCCCAAAGCAGGGCTTCGCCATCGATATTTTCCTTAAGGATACCCTCGCGCAGCATCAAACCCAGGCTTTTACGGGCCCGACGCCAGGGGGTGTCCGCGGCTTTGTACACGATATGGCGCAGATCATTAAGACGGCCCGGATCCGCCGGCTTACCGGCGGCAACCCATTTCTCGCGGGAGTCCCCACCCTTCCAGGCCCGCGTGGTAAAGCCCAGCACCTCGACCTTGACGCCGCAGCGCTCCAGGGTTCTTGCCAGAATATCGGCGCTCATGGCGGCAACCGTGATCGGACGCCCCCGCATCGAGCCGGAATTATCAATGAGCAGACTGACCACCGTATCGCGGAAATCGGTATCCTTTTCCTGTTTGAAGGACAGGCTGTGCATGGGATTGCTGACCACCCGGGCCAGCCTGCCGGAATCCAGCTGACCTTCCTCAAGATCGAAAGCCCAGGCCCGCGTCTGTTTGGCCATCAAGCGGCGTTGCAGCCGATTGGCCAAGCGGCTGACCACCCCTTGCAGATGTCCCAGCTGTTGATCCAATTGCTGACGCAGCCGCAATAATTCATCGCTCTCGCAAAGATCCGCCGCGTCAATCACCTGATCAAAAGCCTGGGTAAAGGCATGATAGGCCTTTTCCGCCGGCTGCCGGTCCAGATCACCGGGGCTGCTTTTTGAAGCGCCTCCGGCTTCATCACCGCTTTGCACAGGCAAGGGCGAGCCGTCCAATCCGTCACCTTCCGGCGTCGTTGCCCCGTCCAGCTCGCCAAAAGCGGCCTCGCCGCTGTCGTCAATCGGCCCGCTGCCCTCGGCCTCGGAGGATTGCTGCCGGGCCCCGCCCTCATCCTGCTCGCTGGGGGCCGATTGGTCTTGTTTCTGGCTGGACGAATCATTCTGATCGAAAGGCTCGACCTCAAGGGCGGCGATAACCGCGCGCAATTGCTGGGAAAACGCTGTCTGATCGGTCACCAGCCCGCCCAAGGCCGCCAATTCCGGGCCGGCCTTGCTTTCAATATGCTGGCGCCATAAATCAACCGCCTGCGAGGCCGCCTGCGGAACCGAAAACCCGGTACAATATTCGCGGGCCATGAGGCGCACCGCCTCGGACAGCGGCATCTGATCGCGCTCGGATATCGCCGCAAACCCTTCGGCGCGGCAGCGCGCCTCGAGCGCCGCCGTCAGATTTTGGGCCACCCCCTTCATCAGCCGACCGCCCAGCGCCTCGACCCGCGCCTGCGCCACGGAATTGAAGATATCCTTGCCTTCCTGGCTGTTGGGCATCAGGCGGGCATGCAGGGCATCGTCATGAAAGCGCAGGCGCAAAGCCACCGCATCGGCGGCACCGCGCAGGCGGCTCAGATCCTCGAGATGCATTTGCGAGGGCGGTGGCGGCAGACGAACCTGGTCGCCGCGCACCCCCGGCAAGCCGGAAGCATAGGCGACCACCACATCCGGACGCCCGGCGATGCTCCGCAAGGCCGAGGCGGTGACCCGTTTGACGAGATCCGTCGGCGCTTCCTCGGCGCCGCTGGCCCGATGTCCAGACTGGCTTTGCCGCTCCATCAGGCCAAAGCGACCCTGGCCAGAGTCTCCGGCAGTTCCGCGCCGAAACAGCGCTGATAATATTCGGCGACGGTTGGCCGTTCCGTTTCGTCACATTTGTTCAAGAAAGTCAGGCGAAAGGCAAAACCGACATCGGCGAAAATTTGTGCGTTCTCGGCCCAGGTCAGGACCGTCCGTGGGCTCATCACCGTCGACAGGTCGCCATTGACGAATCCCTGACGAGTCAGATCGGCGACCCGGACCATATTGCTGACTTTCTCGCGATCCTCGTCCTTGGCCAGCGCCGGTATTTTCGCCAGCACAATTTCGACTTCCTCGTCATGAGCCAGATAGTTCAGGGTGGCGACGATGTTCCAGCGGTCCATCTGCCCCTGATTGATCTGCTGGGTGCCATGGTAAAGTCCGGTGGTGTCGCCAAGACCCACCGTATTGGTGGTGGCGAACAGCCGAAAGGCCGGATGGGGCCGGATCACCTGGCTTTGGTCCAGCAGGGTCAGCTTGCCTTCGACTTCCAGGACCCGTTGAATGACAAACATGACATCGGGGCGGCCGGCATCATATTCATCAAACACCAGTGCCGTCGGATGCTGCAAAGCCCAGGGCAAGATACCCTGACGGAATTCGGTAACCTGCAGACCGTCCCGTAAAACGATCGCATCCTTGCCGATCAGATCGATCCGGCTGACATGGCTGTCCAAATTGACCCGGATGCAGGGCCAATTCAGCCTTGCCGCCACCTGCTCGATATGGGTGGATTTCCCGGTGCCGTGATAGCCCTGGATCATGACCCGGCGGTTATGGGCAAAACCGGCCAGAATCGCCATGGTGGTATCATGGTCGAAACGATAGGCCTCGTCGCGGTCGGGGACATGGTCTCCGGCGCGGCTAAAGGCGGGAACCATCATGTCGCTGTCCAGGCCGAAAACTTTCCTGACCGGGATTTTGATGTCGGGCAGGGCGGCGGGATCGTCAGAAGAAAGAACCGTTTTGCGGGATGGACTCATGAATTTGCTACTTCCAATGCCAAATCAGGCGCTTTTTTTCAATTTAGGAACTTAAGCTTTCCATCAGGGTTTTGTAAGCCTGTCCGATGCGTTTAAACCGTTCTTCGGCGGCTTTATCCCCGCCATTGGCGTCCGGGTGATGCCGTTTGCACAATTCCCGATAGCGGGCCCTGAGCAGATCCAGCGAGAGCGGTTCCTGCAAATTCATGACCCGCATCGCCTCGAGATGCGGGGCCGGCGGCGCCCGTTCAGCCGGCGGGGCTTGCCAGAATTCCTCGTCGAACAGACCGAACGGATCGCGGACCCGTTCGGGGTCAAGCCGCAGACGGCCCCCCGGCATCCGGCCAAGCGGCCAGGTCGGGCGCTGCCAGGTGGTGTCAAACCGCAGCATCGTTTCGATCTCGGCGGCACCCAGCCCCGCATAATAATCCCAGGCGGAATTGTAATCCCGCACATGCTCGAGGCAGAACCACCAATAATCCTGCAACGTCTCGCGGGATTTGGGCGCCCGGAATTCGCCCCGTTCCGCGCAGCCGGGATGGTCGCAGGGACGACCGGCTTCGGGGGCTTCCTTGGCGCCGCCCGGCCAGAATTTCCGTGAAGATCCGCTCATGATGGCTCACTATGAGCGCAAGGCGAAATCGAGGCAACACCCCAGACAAGAGAAAAAGGATCAAGGGAATGCGGGTGCAAACCATTATTGAAGAGAAATTAACCGCGGCCTTGGCCCCCGAACGGCTGGTGGTGATCGACGAATCCCATCGCCATCAAGGTCATGCCGGTGCCAGACCGGATGGGGAAAGCCATTTTCGGGTTGAGATCATATCCGCCGAATTCGCCGGAAAATCGCTGCTGGCCCGGCAGCGCCTGGTCTATGCGCTGCTGGCCGAGGAAATGCGGCAACAAATTCACGCTTTGGCCCTGACCACCCGAACCCCGGCGGAAGCCGCGCAATAAGCGCCGCTTATTTGGCGCGGCTGCTGAATTTCGGCCATTCCCGCGCCACAATCGGCCCATCCGAAGCCAGCGCGTGACAGCTGTCCAGAATCCGCGGCTTTTCCCCATCGCTGGAAATCTGCTGGCGCAATGGCGCAATCGTCTGAAACGCCGTGGTGGCAATCGGCCCCAGCATTTCCACCAGATGGGTACAGCCATGAACCCCCGAGAACCGTTCATTGACCACGCGGCGGAAACCCGGCCCCAGTGCGATCCCGACCAATTGGGAAAAATTAGGGGTGATATCGCCACAGAGAGCAAAAGGGGCATGCAGTGTTTCGACGAAAACCGCACGGATGACATACTGGTCGTCCAGGGTCAGTCTGATCAACATTTCATGGATGGGCTGGCCGGCGGGAATTTCGCCACCGCGGTCCCGGTTGGGAAAGGCATAGCTTTTGACGTCGACCAGCCGTCCTTCGATGTCCCACAGGCCATCGTCGCGCAAGAATCCCTGACAGGTGACGCGGCGATCATGGATCAATTGACGACCGACCGGTACCGATCCCTCTGAAAGCGTCATGCCCCATCCTCGATATCTGTTGATTTCGGCGGGGTCAGTCGGATCAGGGTGATCTGGTTCCGGGCACGCCGCAGAATTTCAAAACGAAAACCATAAAAAAGAAAAACTTGATTGATTTCGGGGATCATCCGCGACTCATGCAGCAGCAATCCGGCAATCGTGGCGGCATCTTCATCCGGCAAGCGCCAATCGAACTCGCGATTTAGATCACGGATGGTGACCTCGCCATTGACGATAAAGGTGCCATCAGACTGCGGCCGCACGCCCGAAACCATTACGTCATGCTCGTCCGAGATCTCTCCGACGATTTCTTCAATGATATCTTCCAGGGTCACCACGCCCAACAGGGCGCCATATTCATCGACCACCAGCGCAAAATGTTCGCGACGCTTGCGGAAGGCCTGAAGCTGATCTTGCAAGGACGTCGAATCAGGAACGAACCAGGGTTTGGCGGCCAGACTCACCACATCAATGGTTTCAAGATGGCCCTCATGTTCGCGGACCGCGCGCAGCAAGGCTTTGCTGTGCAAAACGCCGACGATATTGTCCGGTTCGTCACGCCATAAGGGCAGCCGGGTATAGGGACTGGTGGTGGCAAAATCGAGCACCGCCGAAATTGGCTGCGCGGCGTCGAACATCGCCACATTCTTACGATGGGTCATGATCTCGCCGACTTCGACATCCCCCAGATCCAGAATCGAACGCAGCATCTTGCGCTCATGCTGGACCTCTTCTTCGACCGTATGAATGTCGATGGCGCCCCGCAATTCGGCCAAATTATCGTCGAGATCGGCCTCGGCCCGAAGGGCCACCCCCATCAGCCGCAACAAGCCATTGACGAAAGACTGGACCCCATGGATCAGCGGCCCCAGACACCAGACCATCACCCGCATGGGCGGTGCCAGCGTCAGGGCAAGGTGATTGGCATGATGCAGCGCGATGGTTTTCGGCAAAATTTCGCAGAAAACCAGAACCACCACCGTCATCAGGGCCGTCCCGTAAACGATGCCCGACTCGCCATAAAGGGTAATGGCCAGCGACGTCGCCAGAGCCGAGGACAGGATCTGTACCAGCGTATTGCCCAGCAGAATCGACCCAAGCAGCCGATCCTTCCGTTCATGCAGCCGGTTGACCAGACCGGCCCGACGGTCCCCCTCGACCTCAAGCTGATGCAGCAGGGGCCGCGAAGCGACGGTCAGCGAGGTTTCCGCACTGCTGAAGAAAAACAGCAGCAGCAGCAAAACCGCAATCAGGGCCAAATCGATGATCATGGCTGTGAACCGGCCTCTCCGGTGGCATCTTGCAGAACCGCCAACAGGCGGTCAGCCGGCACGTCATTTGAGAGAAAGGCCTTGCCAATCCCCCGCACCAACACAAAAGTCGTCTGCCCGTCCTTGACTTTCTTGTCCCGGGCAAAATGTGCCATCAAAGCTTCCGCCCGCCAGGATCCATCGGCCTTGGGAGGCAAGGATGTCCTCATTGCGCAGGCTTCAAAATGTCGACGCAGCCTGTGCAGATCCTCGGGCGGGCAAAGGCCAAGATCAACGGATAAGGTAAAGGCCAGGATCATACCGATGGCCACGGCTTCCCCATGGGTCAGGCTGTCATCAAAGCCGGTTTCCGCTTCCAGGGCATGGCCGAAGGTATGGCCCAGATTTAACAAGGCCCGCTGACCCCGTTCGCGCTCATCCGCCACCACCACCCTGGTCTTGGCGGCGCAGCTGGTCAGCACCGCATGTTTCAGCTTGCGCGGATCCCCAGCCAGCAGGGCCTTGCCATGGCTTTCCAACCACAGGAAAAAACCCGGATCATCAATCAGCCCGTATTTGACCACCTCGGCATAACCCGAGCGCAGATCCCGTTCGGGCAGGGTCTGCAGCACATCAATATCGGCCAGGACGATCCGGGGTTGATAGAAACTGCCCACCAGATTCTTGCCGTAATCCGTATTAATTCCGGTCTTGCCCCCAACCGAACTGTCCACCTGGGCCAGCAGGGTGGTGGGAATCTGGATAAAAGGAACGCCCCGCATCAGCAGACTGGCGGCCAAGCCGGCAAGATCACCGATCACACCGCCGCCAAAGGCGATCACCGCCGTCTGGCGTTCCGATCCGGACTCCAGCATGGCGTTCAGCAGGCTTTCCAGATGAACGAAGCTTTTGGTTTGTTCCCCGGCCGGTAAAACCACACCATGATTTTCGATGCCCGCGGCATCCAGAGATTGGACCAGGGTGGCCAGATGCAGGCGCTCGACATTTTCATCGGTCACCACGAAGACGCGGGCACTGGACAGGATCGGACGCAGCAATTTGCCAGCCTGGGCCAAGACCGAGGAACCGACATGAATATCATAGGAACGATCGCCCAGAAGGACGCGGATAGCGGAAATCATGGGATGAAATCTCGTGGTCTCAGGTCAGCGGCGGAGCGGTTTTGGACTTATGCTCTTGCAGCGCCCGCAAGACCGCATCGACGGTGACTTCCGGTGGCTGGTCTTGCGAGTCTACAGTGATGTCGGCATGGCCGTAAACTGGATAGCGTTGATCCATCAACCTTTGCAGGATCACTCTGGGATCCCCGGTTTTCAATAAGGGCCGATGATCGCGCCCGGCCGTTCGCTTGACCAACAGGTCAAGACTGGCGCGCAACCAGACGGAAATGCCTTTTTCGGCAATCAAGGCACGGGTTCTTGGATCAATATAGGCGCCCCCGCCGGTGGCCAGCACCAGACCGGGGCTATCCAGCAACCGCGCCACCACCCGCCGCTCGCCATCACGAAACGCCTGTTCGCCATAGCGGTCAAAGATTTCGCTGATGGTCAGACCGGCCGCCGACTCGATCTCGGCATCGGCATCGACAAAAGGAAGACCGAGGCGCGCGGCGACCCGGCGCCCGACACAGCTTTTGCCAGCCCCCATCAGACCAACAAAAACAATGGCTTTTTGCGACGGGCAAAACGCAGTCACGATTCTGCCGATCGCTCAAAAAGTCTGAAAAGCCAGGCCGCCGGTCGGTCTTTTAAGAGGCGAAAAAGGGGGCGCTTGGCACCGCCCTTGCCGCCGATAGATTGGTCACACTCCGCCATTGCCCCGTCACCAAGAATTTTTCTATGAGACTTGGCGCACAAATTTGGAGTACCAAGTATCAGCGGTCGCACTTTAGCATATTTGCCGTACCATATGCGTCCCGGTTTGTCTGGCAAACAGCAAATCGCTGTTTGTTTCTCTTGCAAGAGGATGTTTCGAGTCAATGAGCAGCATCTTCCGTGTCCTGCTGGTTCTGTTGGTTCTGGTGGTTATCGGCGGGGCCGCCGCCCTGGCGATGTGGGATATTCCCGCCCCCTCGGCCAAAATTGAAAAAGTCATCACCGATGACCATTTCCGCCATTAAATTGAAGTGGCGGGCGGCCCGTAAGGACGCCATCGCGGTTTTGGCGCGCGCTCGACCGCCCCTGCTGTCGCTGGCCTTGCTGATCGGACTGAATGGCTTGCCGCAAGCCTGGGCGCAGACCGGGCCGACCTCTCTGCTGCCACCGTCGGCGCCCGGCCGGGCCGCTGATGCCGTCACCGGCAGTGGCGAAAAAATCCAGATTCAAGAGCTGGGAACGGTCGACCCCAGTTCCAGCGGCCTCTTGGATGCGGCGCATGGCGGCTTTCCGCCGGATTTATGGGCCGGCAGCAGTCTTGCCGCAATTCGCAAAAGCCTGACCCTATTGCCGGGACCGTCACCCTGGCCAAGTCTGCGTCTGCTGCAAACCCGCCTTTTGCTCAGCACCGCCACCGTACCGGCAGCGCAGCCCGGCGAAGAGCCGCTGATCAAACTGCGCGGCGACCGCCTTTGGGCCCTGGGCGACCTTGAGAACCTGACCGCCTTGCTGAAAAATGTCCCGACACCCGCCATTACCCCGTCTTTGCGCAGTCTAAAGATCGATACCGCCTTGATGACCGGCGACGCGGCTCTGGCCTGTGAAC
Source organism: Rhodospirillaceae bacterium (assembly GCA_013349735.1). GTDB lineage: Bacteria > Pseudomonadota > Alphaproteobacteria > Rhodospirillales > Magnetospirillaceae > DUZF01. The sequence continues at coordinate 585 of DUZC01000054.1, read as the reverse complement.
AGGGGACGGCCCTGCGCCTGACCAATGCCGATGATCCTTTTCCGGCCAAATTGCAGGTCTTTTGCCAGTTTGCCGCCGGCAAAACCCGCGAAGCCGGGCTTGGGGTCGATCTTTTGCGGGAACAGAAAATAGAGGACCCGACTTTTTTCGCGGCTGCTGACTCCCTGGCCGGGATCGGCGCTGGTCATGCCCCGCCGCCACCGGGCAATCCGCTGGATCTGGCGATGGTTCGTCTGGCCAAATTGCCGCTGCCCGACGCGATTCCCGTCACGCTGCAAAGCCCCAGCTGGCTCCATGCCATGGCTATGGCCACCGGACCGGCCACCGATGCAAAACTGGCCCTCGCCGAGCGGGCCGAAGCAGCCGGCGCCTTGTCCAGCGAGGCGTTGCGTGACCTCTATCAGTCGGTCACTTTTTCACCCGCTGAATTGGCGGCCTCGCTGGACAACCTTCCGGCTCAGAGCAGCCCGCGCAGCCATGCCCTTTTGTTCCGAATGAGCCTGCAGCAGGCGAACCCGAACGCCAAAGCGCTGATCATCACCAAGGCTCTTGGCAACGCCGCCGAACAGGGAAGTTTCGGCAGTG
>DUZC01000053.1 GCA_013349735.1 Rhodospirillaceae bacterium | reverse complement strand
ACTGAAGCACTCTAGGTCCCCTGTGCGAACGAAAAATCTCCGATTTTTCAATGCTCAAGCGCCGCTCGGGCTTAAGAGTTTTTCAGCTTTTTGATTCAGTCAAAATGCGAAAAACTCTAAAGCGCCCGGACCTTGGTGGCTCCGAGACGATTGGCCGTTCGCGCAAACCGTTGGTCAAAACTCACGAATGCGTCGCACCCCTGGGCCTTCGTCAAATGCAACGCGTCGGCGAAATCCATCCCGGCCTCCATCCAGTCGAGGGCCTGGGCGATTTGGCCGGCATCTTCGATTGTGACATGCTGCAGACCTGCGAAGGCCCGGAGCGCCGCAGCCAACTGCTTTGCAGCAAAGCCGTAGACGCTGCGCAGCTCCCATTCCGTTTCCAGAAAGACCGTAATGCAGACATAGACGTCTTCGCTGTCGATCAACTCTTTCGCAACGGCCGCTTGCTCGGGATGATCCCCAGTCAGATAGCGGACGATGAGGTTAGTATCGATCGCCAGCATGTCGCCTTGCCGCTTCTACAGCGATCCCTGCTTCCATCTCTTCCAATGTCTTCGGCACCCCCTTATAGGGAAGCGAGGCGAACACATCCTTGGGAAGCGTTGGGGCGAAAGCGGGGGCCAGCTTCAAAAGGACGCCCTCGGCCGTATCTTCCACCACGAGGCGTGTACCAGCTTTCCAATGCCGCAGTTCGCGGATGGCTTTGGGTAGAATGACCTGGCCCTTGGTCGATAGGGTGGTGCTCAGTCTTTCGGGTGACGCCATGGCCGCACTCCGGGCAACAGGTAAGACAAAAGTAAGATAAGCTTTCGGAGCCGGTGATACAAGTCCATGTCAATCACCGAACGACACTGCCTTGGACGATCGATTTGAGACAGCGCTCAGTCGACGCCGCGCAGGCGCCGGACAAAATCCGGCAGTCCCACCAGGCGATCGCGTTTCAGACGTTCCGCCGCGATGATGGCTTTGACCGACGCGACACTGCAATCCACGTCGTTATTCACCACGATATAATCATATTCCGGCCAGTGGCTCATCTCATCGCCGGCTTTATTCATGCGATTGCGGACCACCTCTTCGCTGTCCTGGGCCCGTCCGCGCAGCCTTCGTTCCAACTCGGCGACCGAGGGCGGCAGGATGAAGATGCTGACCAGGTCCGCTCTGGCATTTTGCGCCAATTGCTGGGTGCCTTGCCAATCAATGTCGAACAATACATCCAACCCCGCGGCCAGCGCCTGTTCCACCTGGGTTTTCGGCGTTCCATAATAATTATCGAACACCCGGGCATGTTCCAGCAATTGGCTGTCCCTTACCATCGCTTCAAAACGGGTGCGATCGACAAAATGATAGTCTTTGCCGTCAATTTCCCCGGGACGCGGCGGGCGGGTCGTGGCGGACACCGACATCGAAAGCCGGGGGTCGCTGGACAAAAGGGCACGGGCGATCGTGCTTTTTCCGGCGCCCGAAGGCGAGGACAGCACCAACATCAGGCCGCGGCGACGGATACCGTTGCTGTCGTCAGCAGAGAAAGTCTCGGCGGATTTGGTCATTCGATATTTTGAACCTGTTCGCGGAATTGTTCGATGACGGCTTTCAAATCCATGCCGATCCGGGTCAGGCTGACATCGGCGGCTTTGGAACAGAGCGTATTGGCTTCGCGGTTGAATTCCTGGCACAGAAAGTCAAGGCGGCGCCCCACGGCCTCTTTGCTGGCCAGCATATCCCGGGCGGCCTCCAGATGGGCTTTAAGCCGATCCAGTTCTTCCCGGACATCAGCCTTTTGCACCAGGAGGGCCGCTTCTTGCGCCAGACGGTCTTCGGCAATGGCGGGGACCGTCTCGAGCAAAGCCTGGATTTGTTGGCGCAGGCGGTCTTTGATCGCCTGGGGATCCAGCGCGGCTGAGCTTTCGGCGCGCTGAACCAGGGCGTGAATTTCAGCCAATTGAGCTTCCAACACCTGCGTCAAGCGCCGCCCTTCGGCGGCGCGCATCGAGGCAAGCGCCTCGAGCGCTGTTTCCAGACTGGCCAGGATATTTTTGCCCCGCTTTTCCCGGTCATTTGGATCGGTCGCGCTATCGGCCGTTTCCAGAACGCCGCGCAAAGCCAGCAAACCATCAATACGGGCCGGAGCGAGGTCCGGGTCAAGATCCTGGCAGCGCTGCGCCAGGGCGATATAGCGCGTCAAGACCGCTTCATTGATCAGAATTGCCGCGCTCTCCGCGCCTGGGGCCAGCGACAAGCTTGCAGAAAGGCTGCCGCGGCGGAATTTTTTCTGCAATTGTTCACGGACCGGAAGGTCCAGTTGGTCATAGCCGGGAGGCAGACGGGTCCGCAATTCCAGCCCTTTGCCATTGACGCTTTTGACTTCCCAGACCCAACTGCCCTGTCCATCCTGGTCCTGGCTGCGGGCATAGGCGGTCATGCTGTTGATGGTCAAGGCGGCCTCCTGAGTGAGATCATGGTTATAACGCTGTCTCTGCGGCACAACAACTGTCCTGGCCGCAGCGGATGGGTTATGGAACCTGCGAGAGGGAGCCTTTGCTTGATGAAAAATATTCTGATAACCGGGGCCTCCAGTGGTTTGGGCGAGGCCTTGGCCAGAGCTTATGCCGGCCCATCGGTCCGCCTGTTTCTGACGGGGCGGAACCTTCAAAGACTGGACGCCGTCGCGCTTGCCTGTCGTTCGCTGGGGGCCCAGGTGGAAGCGCGTCCGGTGGATGTTGCCGACCGCGCGGCGATGGCGCAATGGCTGGCCTTTGCCGACGAACAGCAGCTGGACCTGGTGATTGCCAATGCCGGCATTTCCGCAGGGACAGCCGCCGGTGACCCTGCGCAACGGACCCGCGAGATTTTTACGGTCAATATCGACGGGGTGCTGAATACGGTTCTGCCGGTGATTGAGCCGATGCGCCGTCGTGGCCGGGGACAGATCGTGCTGATTGCCTCGCTGGCCGGATTTCGGGGGCTGCCCAGTACGCCCGCCTATGGGGCCAGCAAGGCGGCGGTGCGGGTCTGGGGCGAGGGCCTGCGCGGCTGGCTGGCCAGGGATGGCGTCGGGGTCACCGTGGTCTGCCCGGGTTTCGTCAGCAGCCGCATTACCGACCTCAATCGCTTTCCAATGCCCTTTCTGATGTCGGCGGAAAAAGCCGCCCGCCTGATCCGTCAGGGTATCGAGGCCAACCGGGCCCGGGTCGGCTTTCCCTGGCCGATGCTGGCCCTGGTCCGTTTGCTGGCCGCATTGCCCCATAGTTGGAGCGAATGGCTGGTCCGTCGCTTGCCAGCCAAGGAATAAACCCTGCTCAGCAATCCGGCTTTGGCATCGGTTCCAGGCGTTGCAGGCGACCGCGGAGGCTGAAATTGCCAAAAGACTGCAAGACTTCGTCCGCTACACCATTCAGATAATAGCGCAGCGCCACTTCATAGTCCGGCGTGGCGTCATTGCCGCCATGTAGAAAAAATGCCATCTGCATGGGCCAGGAGGGGGCGGACAGCAAAGAGGCATTGACCGCCTTATTGGCTGTGCTGGGGCTGGGATTGCTATTGGCGCCACTGGCTTTGCCGATAATCGCATTGACGTCGAACACGCCATCGGCCCCCGTTCCATCAAAAACAATACGCTCGGCCTCATGTTCGCCCTTTTGCGCGGTCTCAAGCAAATGAATGGTATGTTCAGTCGGGAACAAGGTTCCCTTGGGCAGGCGTAGGACCTTCGATTCAGGCAATGTAAACTTGGCGGTGCCGCCTTTACCGTGACCCTCAAGATTGGCGACACCGTCAATCTCTTCATTGACCACGCCGTCCCGGGTGCTGCGAACGCGAAAGCGGTAATGCAGGCCGTCCTTGGATTCCCAGGTGATAAAGTCCCATGTCGTCGCCACCGGCGCGCCATCATTATAGGCAAAGGTCAGGACGGTCTTGTTTTCCACGGTCCAGCCATTGCAGGTGTCGCCGAACACATAGGTCATGGCGCCTGAGGCCCCGGTAACGCCACCGCTTAATTGGGTGTTGGCCAGGGACATATCATAAATGGCCCGATGCGGTGCCAGTTCGGCGGCAATCGGGCTGGCCAGACTTTCGCCAGCGACGACAAGAAACAAACTGAGTAAAGTAAACGAACCAAAAAATCCCAACTTCATTCCTTGTCTCCAGACGCTCGTCGCCCGCTTATTATACAGTGTTGGACAGACGGCGATAGTGTCGCGCCATCTGTATTAGAAGATGGGGTGCCAAGGGAAATAATTGCCGGCTGTTCCCGGAAAATATTGCCTAGTCGGTGGGCCGAACAGCTTTCCTGCTTGTTCATTCTTGCGGTGAAAAGGATAAGTGCCGCGGAAAACCACGATTGCGGGCCTTGGCATGTCTTTTGCGACACAGCCTTCCTGCCCGACCCAAAGCTTGGGCCATAAGGATGGTTGAAACGCGCACTCTCATGAAACTCGATTATTTGTTCAAGAGACATGATCCAGGAACCTCCTGGCGCAATCGCAAAGAGCCGCAGCTGAGTTCTCCCAGCCGTGCCGTGGTGCCGGCTGCCGAACCGGAAGAGATGGCCCTCGATGCGAGCGAGGAAAGCCTGGCGCCGTTAAAGGTTATGACCAGCATCCAGGTCGAACCCCGACGCATGTCGCCACGCCAATTGGCGGAATGGGCCCATGAGATGTATATCGGCGGCGCGCTCAGCTGGCAGGACTATCGCATTGCCGGTTTTCCGGCCGAACTGCACCCGGACTATAATGATACCGTTGCCGTTTTGACCGGACGGCGGGCTCAACCCGACTGGCCCCGGGACATGGTCCAGGAATGGGAAGATCGCTTGGCCTTCGCGCGACGCCATAACGAGCCAGGCGGCAGCGAAGTCCGTCGCGCCGAGAAGGTTCTGTCCTTGCTGCGCCGGCAGGAGTCACGCGGCCTTAGCTGACCTGTTCGGTGACGGGCTTCTTGGGCTTCGGCAGATCCAATTTGATATGCAGTTCCTTCAGCCGCTCAGCGGTAATATCCGTCGGCGCCTGCATCAGTAAATCCTGCGCTTGCTGGTTCATCGGGAACAGAATGACTTCACGGATATTGGGCTCGTCCGCCAGCAGCATGACGATCCGATCGATGCCCGGCGCTGAGCCGCCATGGGGCGGGGCGCCAAAGCGGAAGGCATTCAGCATGCCGCCGAAACGATGTTCGACCTCGGACTCGGGATAGCCGGCAATCTCGAAAGCTTTGAGCATGATGTCCGGGCGATGATTGCGGATGGCGCCCGAGGACAGTTCGATGCCATTGCAAACGATATCGTACTGATAGGCCTTGATGGTCAGCGGATCCATGCCGGTCAGGGCTTCCATGCCGCCTTGAGGCATGGAAAAGGGATTATGGGAAAATTCGATCTGACCGGTCTCTTCATTCCGCTCATACATCGGGAAATCCACCGTCCAACAGAAACGGAAGACGTCTTTTTCCAATAAATCCAATTCCGCGCATAATTTGCTGCGAACCGTGCCGGCAAATTTTTCCGCCACCGGTTTTTTGTCGCAAACAAAGAACACCGCGTCCCCTTCTTGGGCGCCGGTGGCTGCGCGGATTTGCGCAACGCGGGCCTCTTCAAGGTTTTTGGCGATCGGCCCTTTGGCCCCATCGGCGGCGAAGATAATATAGCCAAGGCCGCCGGCGCCTTGTTCTCGGGCCCAGTCATTCAGTTTGTCAAAGAAACTGCGCGGCTTCGCGCCGGCGCCGGTTGCCGGAATGGCCCGGACCACGGCGCCATTGCCGGCGATGGCTTTGGCAAAAATGCCGAAATTAGAATCGCGGAAGGCTTCGGTCGTATCGGCAATCAGCAGCGGATTGCGAAGATCCGGCTTGTCCGAGCCATATTTCAGCATCGCATCGTCATAGGTGATGCGCGGGAAGGGGGCCTTGGTGACCGTGCGGCCTTGGCCGAACTCTTCGAAGACCCCTTGCAGCACCGGCTCGATGGCAGCAAAAACGTCATCCTGGGTGACGAAGCTCATTTCAAAGTCAAGCTGGTAGAACTCGCCAGGGGAGCGGTCGGCCCGACCATCTTCGTCACGAAAGCAGGGGGCGACCTGAAAATATTTGTCAAATCCGGCCACCATCAACAATTGCTTGAACTGTTGGGGGGCCTGAGGCAAGGCGTAGAATTTGCCGGGATGGATGCGGCTCGGGACCAGATAATCTCTGGCGCCTTCCGGGCTGGAGGCAGTCAGGATCGGTGTCTGATATTCAACGAAACCCTGATCGATCATGCGCCGGCGCAGCGAGGCGATAACGTGACTGCGCAGCAGCATATTTGCATGCACCTCTTCGCGGCGCAGATCCAGATAGCGATAGCGCAGGCGCATTTCTTCGGGAAATTCCTGCTCGCCGGCCACTTGCATCGGCAGGACATCCGCCGTTGATTGCAAAACCGCCTCGCCGATTTGCAGTTCAACGCTGCCGGTCGGCAGTTTGGCATTGATGGTTTCGGCGCTGCGGTCAACCACCTTGCCGGTGACGGTTATCACGCTTTCCGGGCGGGCGCTTTCCAGCACCGAAAAGACCGGATTGGAAACATCAATGACACATTGGGTGATGCCATAGTGATCTCTGAGATCAACGAACAAGAGATTGCCGTGATCGCGCTTGCGATGCACCCAGCCGGAAAGCCGTGCGGAAATGCCAGAATCCTGACTGCGCAACTGTCCGCAGTTGTGCGTTCTATAACAATGCATATCTTTCGTCGCCCCGGGATCACAACGGCGCCAGCCGGGCCCCATGGCAGGGTTTGCGACTGAACGCCAGGAAAGCGGAAAAAGGCACATGACACGCCGTCTTTGTCAAGCTGCACGCGCTTGCGTCTTGGGGAAATATGCGTGTATAGAGCTGTCCCATGAGCCTGATCGCCGATACCGCGTCGCTCGCTGGCTTTTGCCAGCGCTTGCGAACCGCCCCTTTCGTCACTGTTGACACCGAGTTTATGCGGGAGAAGACCTATTGGCCCGTGCTGTGCCTGGTCCAGTTGGCCGGTCCGGACGAGGCTCTGGCGGTCGACCCCCTGGCCCCGGGCATCGATCTGGCGCCCTTGTTCGAATTAATGGCAGACCCCAATGTTCTCAAGGTCTTTCATGCGGCGCGCCAGGATATCGAAATCTTTCATCACCTTTCCGGGGCCATTCCGACGCCGATCTTTGACACCCAGGTGGCTGCCATGGTCTGCGGCTTTGGGGAAGCCGTGTCCTATGAGACGCTGGCAACGCAATTGGCGCGCGCCCGCATCGATAAATCCCTGCGCTTTACGGATTGGGCGCAACGCCCCCTGAGCGAACGGCATCTGCATTATGCGCTGTCCGATGTGACGCATCTGCGCCTGGCCTATGAAAAGCTGCAAAAACGTCTTGACCGCGATGGCCGGGCCGCCTGGTTGACCGAGGAAATGGATCTGCTGAGCGACCCCCGGACCTATCTAATGGATGCCGACGAGGTCTGGCGTCGATTGAAGCCGCGCTCGTCCAGTCCCCGCTTTCTGATGGTGCTTAAAACTTTGGCCGCCTGGCGGGAACGCGAGGCGCGGGCACGCGATTTGCCCAGGCAAAGGGTGATGCGCGACGAAACGCTGATGGAAGTGGCGGCCCAGGCCCCCGTGACTGTTGAGGACCTGGCGAAAACCCGCGGCTTGTCCAAAGGCGCCGCCGAAGGCCGCCATGGCGAGGCGGTTCTTGAGGCGGTTCGGCTGGCCTTGGCCACGCCACAGGCCGAATGGCCGGATGTCCCACCCAAAGCGGCGCTACCGCGTGGCTTGGGTCCTATTGTCGATTTGCTCAAAGTCCTGTTAAAGCTCAAATGTGATCAGCATGAGGTGGCACAGCGTTTGATCGCGTCCGCCTCGGATCTGGAAGCCATTGCCGCCGATGACGATGCCGCCATTGCCGCCTTGCAAGGATGGCGGCGCACCATTTTTGGCGAAGATGCGTTGCGGCTTAAGCATGGGCAGCTCGGTTTGGCCCTGGCGCGGGATGGCAAGGCCTTGCGCCTAATCGAAATCGATCCAAAAAGCCCGTCTAAACCTTCCTAATTTCAAATCCTTCGAAACCGGCGGCGCGGGCCAGACGGTCATAACGGCGATCATTGAGGTCCGGCGCAAAGGCGGGATCCCGCGCCGGCAGCAAGAGCACCAATTTATCGAAATCCGCCTGTAACCGGGTGGTTCGAAGCAAGCCCGGTACCCCACCCGAGACGGCATGACCAAGGCGCAAGGCCAGACCGACCAGCAAGGCATGTCTTTCGGCCTCTTCGGACAACAGACTGCGGGCATCGTCGGCTTGTGCCAAACTGCCTTCGCCCTCGTAGCGGGCATAGACAGCCAGGGCCAGCGATGCCCGGTCCTGATGCCCAAGCCCCATGAAGGGCAGCCGGAAAACCCTTAAAAAGGCTTGTTCCGCCCGATAATCGGGATGCTCGTTCCAGAACACGTCTCCCAGCAGACAGGCGGCGGTGCGCAGGCGGGCCTGAGCGGCGGTTTCGGTGGTGAACAAAGGTCGCATCCATTCGACCATCTCTTCGCCATGCTCGGGAAAGCGTCCGGCCGTTTGGGCCATGGCGCTGCAGGCGGCGATCAAGGGATCCTGCCATTGCAGATCGGGGGGCAATCTTTTGTAGAATTGCCCTTCGCGCATCCCGTAAACCGAAAAAATCAGCTGGGACGGCTCGACATATTCCACCACTTTTTCCAGCAGCAAGGCCGCTATGGGCAAATGCATCAACCGTCGTTTGGACAAGCCGGGAATTTTTTCCAGGGACTTCCGGCTTTGCCGGGCCACCAGATCCATCAGACGCATGGCCTCGCGCGGGGCCAGGGTAAAATTATCCAGGACATGCAAAGGATGGCCGGTCTGAGCAATAAACAAGCGGGCCAAAGCCCGCCAGGCGCCGCCGACGGCATAGAGCGGTCTGGCCCGGCCCCAATGCCACCAGCCGATGGTACGGAAATGAGCGTCGACCCGTTGTTCCGCCATGGTCCGCACGCCTTCGGAGGCTTCGGTCAGCCTTAGAACACCAAGCGGAAAGGTGGCATGGGGGCCAGCAAAGCGTCCCTGGTCGAGGGCCACCAATTCAAGGCTGCCCCCGCCCAGATCGGCGACCATGCCATCGGCTTCGGGAATAGCGCAAATGACCCCCAGGGCGGCCAATCTTGCCTCGTCTTCGCCGGAAAGAACGGTGACGGCGACCCCGGTTCTTGCTTCGATCGCCCGGACGAAGCTTTGGCCATCACTGGCTTCGCGCACGGCGGCGGTGGCCAGGATATCCAGCAGGCTGACATCCATGGCGCGGGCCAGGCGGACAAAGCGTCCGACCACCTCGATCGCCTGCGCCATGCCGACGGGATTGAGCCGACCCGTGCCTTCCAGCCCTTGGCCCAGAGCACAGACGGCCTTTTCATTGAAAATGGCCGAAGGGGTGCGCGCCAAGCCATCGTAAACCACCAGTCGGATCGAATTCGAGCCGATATCGACAATGGCAATATGCTTTTGCGCAACCGCAGGGAACTGGACAGCCAAAGGCATCATTTGTCAGGGAAAACCCCGGAAGGCCAGCTTCGGTAATGGGCGCCCCCGTTCCAGGGCACTGCCCCGGCCGGAAAGACTGGGATTGGTCATGAAGAAGGTGTGTGTGGAAAACGGCTTTTCATCCGGTGGCGGCGCAATGCGGGTATAGGCGCCATCCTGGCCCAAAACCCAGCTTTGCTGGTTGTCCTTGAGATTGGCCACCATAATTTGTTCGATAATCTGCCGATGGACGGTCGGATTGTCGATCGGAACAAGAGATTCGACCCGCCAATCCATATTGCGGTTCATCCAATCGGCCGAAGAAATGAACAATTTGGCATGGCGCGAGGGCAGCCGATGGCCATTGGCAAAACAGATGATGCGACCATGTTCAAGAAAGCGGCCAACAATGCTTTTGACGCGGATATTCTCGGAAAGACCGGGAACGCCGGGACGAAGGCAGCAAATGCCGCGGATCACGAGATCGATCTGAACACCTTGTTGGGACGCCAAATACAGGCTGTCGATCAGTTTGGCGTCCACCAGCGAGTTCATTTTAAGCCAGATTGCGGCGGGACGCCCCATCCGGGCATTGTCCATTTCAATATTGATATGGCTGAGCAGCCGGTCCCGCAGCATCATCGGGGCGATGGCCAGCTTTTCCATTTTTTCCGGTTTGGCATAGCCGGTCATGAAATTGAAGGTGCGGTTGGCGTCCCGGCAAAGTGCTGAGTCGGTGGTGAAAAAAGACAGATCGGTATAAATTTTGGCGGTCACCGGATGGTAATTGCCGGTGCCGAAATGGACATAGGAACGAAGCTCGCCCTCTTCGCGGCGGACGACCAGGGAGATCTTGGCATGGGTTTTCAATTCCATGAATCCATAGACCACCTGGGCACCCGCCCGTTCCAGATCCCGGGCCCAGCCGATATTGGCTTCTTCATCGAAACGGGCTTTCAGTTCAATCATCGCCGTGACCGACTTGCCCATTTCGGCGGCTTCCACCAGCGCTTTGACGATGGGGCTGTCCTTGCTGGTCCGGTAAAGCGTCTGTTTGATGGCCACGACATTGGGGTCGCGGGCGGCCTGTCGGAGGAATTGGACGACGACATCGAAGCTTTCGAAGGGATGATGAACGACGATGTCTTTTTTGCGGATGGCGGCAAAGCAATCGCCGCCAAAATCACGAATGCGTTCCGGGAATCGGGCATTATAGGGCGGAAACTGCAAATCCGGCCGGTCGTCGGCGATCAGACGCTTGATATCGACCATGCCGATCAGGCCGCCCAACGGAAAAATATCGGTCGTATCAACATGCATTTCCGTCATGATTAGGGACCGTAATTCGTCGGGCATGCCGGCATTGACGGTCAAGCGGATACAATGCCCACGCCGTCTGCGTTTTAACGCCGATTCGAACACCCGCACCAGATCTTCGGCCTCTTCGTCGATCTCCATTTCCGAATCGCGAATAACCCGGAACAGTCCGACCCCTTCGACACGAAAACCGGGAAACAGCCGATCAAGAAAAAGCGCCACCATCTCTTCCAAAGGCAGATAGCGGGCCGGTTCGCCGGGCAGACGGACAAAGCGCTCGATTTGGTGGGGCAAAGGCACCAAGGCACGCATCATTTCCCCATCTTCGCTGCGCGTGAGTTGCAGCACCATGGCGAAGCCGAGATTGGGGAT
>DUZC01000052.1 GCA_013349735.1 Rhodospirillaceae bacterium | reverse complement strand
CCGCGTCGGCAATTGGTGAATAGCGGTCGCTGGTTGGCAGGATATGGTCGGTGAATTCCATCAGATGGTCGTGGTTCAGCGCCAGCGTCACCCAACCGATCGTTTGGCCTGTGCGAACCACCGGTGTGGCCCAGCGCACAATACCTTGGAATCGCTTGCCTAATGGGTTCTCAGTCCCGGCGAAGGCGGCATTTTCAGGAGCAAACGCGATTCCCTTGGCTGCGGCCGTCTTCGGCGTGAAGGGGCCGATGATGGGGGTTGAAACATAGGCGCCAATTACGTCTGACACATAGATTTCCCCCGGCTTTAACGCCTTGAGCGCCGGGAAATAGGTTTCAGCCTTGATAAAGGTGTTTTCCCGCACAGACACGTCGCGCAGTTGGGGCGACATCAGAGGGGACGCGGTGACCTTGACCTTTTCCCGCCCGTCCAGACCGACGAAGGTCATTTCCAGGAACAAAGGCGCTTGCGAGACGATCCCGTCCTCTGCCGGCGGCCGATAATTAAAATTGCGACGATTATCCGGGATGGTGGGTAAGACGGTCGGTCTGTCGTAACGTGGCGTCGCTTCCGGTCCCGGAATCCATTTGGCGCCATCGGGGGTCAGCACCCAGGGCTGGTGCCGCTGGACCGCGCGGGTGCGCTCGGCAAGAAAACGGCGGAAAGCCTCCTCGCTCGGCTCGATGAGGGCGGCGGATTGGATGTCACGATCCCGGTCATAGAGGAAGGCGGCCACAGCGCGGGCGGTGTCGGTGGTAAGTCGTTCTAGGGACTCGCGTGCCGCGTCATCCAGCGCCTTGGTGGCAGCGCCCGTCGTGCTGTTGGCGACGATTTCGGCGGTTTCGCGCATGTTGCGCGTCATGCCGATAACGTTCTCGGAAACCTGAGCGGCCAGCCAGAGCTGCGCCTTCCAGGCGAAACCGGCCAGCAGCAGCAGCGGGATCACCTTGATCAGCACAAAAATCAGGATCAGCTTGGCGCGAATGCCAACGCGGTGGTGGAGAGTCATCTCAATCTCCTGGCATGCCGCCGTAAGGCCAAGGGTCTGTTGCGACGGCGCCCATGGAAGCCCGGCGCCAATAATGAATCGCGTGGATCATTTCGTCCAGGCAGATAATAGACCAATAATATTGGCGTCATCGTTGTCGATATGGCCGCTTAGGGTCAGTCGGCCATTACTTCTTTAGCGGGGAAATTTTCCTCGGTTGGGTAACGAAGTTGCGCAAAATTTATGAATTCGTCGAAGGGAAGGGGTTTGCTGAACAGAAAGCCCTGAGCAAAGGTGCAGCCATGCTCCTGCAGAAAGGCTAGCTGTTCTGGCGTTTCGACACCCTCGGCTACGGTTTTCATGCCAAAAGCGTCGGCCATCTGCAAGATCGCCTTTACGGTGGCGGCATCGGTCGCGTCATGCGTGATGTCCTGCACGAATGACTTATCGATCTTGATAATGTCGATGGGCATTCGTTTTAAATAACTGAGAGAGGAATAACCGGTGCCAAAATCGTCAATGGCAATCTGGCAGCCATGGTCCTTAAGTCTCTGAAGAATTTCAATATATTCGGTGTTATCCGAAAGTTTCATGCTTTCGGTAATTTCAATCAGGATCTGGTGTTCAGGCGAAAGGTCCCGTTTGCTCAATAACAGCAGCAATTGCTCCATGTGATCGCGCGATACGAATTCGGCCGCTGATAAATTGAAGGAAAGTGACAGCGCCGTTCCCGGGGCCGTCGCGCAATTTTCCCAGGTCGTCAGGCCCTTGGCAAAGACCCAACGGCTCAGCTTAGAAATCATACCGTTCTGTTCGGCCACCGGAATAAACACATCGGGCGGAATAAAGCCGCGGGCTGGATGCTGCCAGCGCAGAAGGGCCTCGGCACCGGACATAGCCAGAGTATCGAGCCGGATGATGGGCTGGTAATACAAATGCAGGCGATCATCCATCACCGCCGAACCAAGCTCACTATCGATCCAATGGCGTTTATTCGCTTCATCCTGCATACGGTGCGTAAAGAAACAGAAGGTGTTGCGGCCATGTTTTTTGGCTTCATACATGGCACTGTCGGCATTTTTCAGCATCGCCTCGGCGGTGTCGCCATCCAAGGGATAAACCGTGATGCCGATGCTGATTGCGGTCTTCAAAGTGTGACCGGCAACCAGAAGCGGCTGGCGCACCTCAGAGAGAATCTTGTTGGCGATTGGAATGATATCGTCGGCGCTGTTCAATTCTCCTAATAAAACAATAAACTCATCGCCCCCCATGCGGCCGACCGAGTCCGAATCGCGCAACACATTTTTGATACGCAGCGCCGTTTTAACCAACAGCTCGTCGCCGGCAGCATGACCAAGGGCATCATTGACCGATTTAAAGTGGTCAAGGTCCATGAACATCACGGCGAACATGCGTCCATTGCGGCGGCAAAATGACAGCATCTGCCGCAAGCGGTCCATGGTCAGGCTGCGGTTGGGTAACCCGGTCAGCGTATCAAAAGTGGCTTGGCGTTCGATGGTCTCTTGCGCTTTTTTTGCATCGCTGATGTCGCTGAAGACGCCGATATGCCGGATGACATCACCTTGGTCGTTTCTTAATACATTAATAGAAAGCCATTCTGTATAGATGTCGCCGTTTTTTCGAATGTTCTGGATCTCTCCCTGCCAAAGGCCTTTCGACTTCAGGGTTTCCCACATATTTTTAAAGAATTCTTTTGGTTGTCTGCCAGAATTCAGAACTTTCGGGTCCAGACCAATGACATCTTCCGGGCTGTAGCCGGTAATCTGGGTAAAGGCCGGATTGACCGAGATGATCCGATTTTTGTTGTCCGTGATGACCGTCGCCTCAGAGGCATGTTCAAAGACCGATGCCGAAAGACGCAATTTATCCTCGGAAATTTTGGCTTCGGTGATGTCAATGATACTGATGACGACGCCGCTGACTCCTTTGCGGCTGTTGGCGACATAAGGGGTCAGACGCACTTTGAAGGTTTTAGAGTCCTCGCGGTTGAACTCCAGTTCGTGGATTTTGCCGGTCTTGAGTACTTTGCTGACATGATCCAGGATTTCTGGAATCTGAAACTGGCTGCGGACTGAGGCCAGGTTTGGCTTGGAATCGGCTGGAATATCAAAAAATTCAAGCGCAACGCGGTTATGGCGCGTGATGTACAGATTTCGATCAACCACCAAAACGGCCTTAAACAAGCTTTCCAGGATATTGTTAAGGTCACTATTCGCTTCGCTTAGTTCAAGTGTCCTGGAGCCGAGTTCGTCATTAACTGTAATAAGCTCCTCATTTGAAGCTTGCAGTTCCTCATTCGCTGTTTCCAGTTCCTCGTTCGATGCTTGCAGTTCTTCGTTAGCTGCCTGAGCCTCTTCATTAAGCGACTGCAATTCTTCATTGGCAGTCTCAAGTTCTTCAATCACGGTCTGCAAGTTTTCTCGATTTAAGACGATCTCTTGCTCAAGTTCTATGACCCGCTCATTGGACCCGGGAATGCTGGCGGTTCCATCTGGTGCTGGTGTCTGTCTGTCCTCGGCTGCCTCAAAACAAACCAGCAACAGATTGGGCTCGTCCATATCCTGCTGACCAACATAGTGAACGGCCATGCGATAATGTTTGGTGCTGCCGTCCACCGACATCTCGACCGAACTGCAGACGGCACTTAATTTGGTGCGGCCGACCCGATGGGCGAAGGCCCGCAGCTCCGCGCGAAACGCCGGCTTAATAAGCGTAAAGGCGTTAAAGTCGGCTTTGCCTTTTTTTATTGTTAGAAAATTTCCGCAATCCCCAAAGATTTCCAGGATGTCACCATTGCTGGTCATCAAAAGGCTGGCGGGCGCATAGAGTTCGAACAAACGCTCATGCCCGAGCACGGAGGAGGGCGTCGCGGTCAACTTTTCAACCGGAGGTTCAAAGCCGTTGCTTCCCGGCAAGCCACGCAGGCGGCTGAAATTGCCGATCATCGGCGATGCAACCTGGCGCTTCAGAAAGATTTTGTTTTTTCTGTCCTTTTCAAGGAACAAATTGCCAAGTCTTCCGACCGACTCGGATTTTCCAAGGAATAAAATTCCGTGGTTCCGCAAGGCGTAATGGAAGACCTTCATGACCCGTTCCTGCAATTCGGCCTTGAAGTAAATCAAGAGATTGCGGCAACTGACCATATCCAGACGAACAAAAGGAGGATCCTGGACAAGATCCTGGCGCGCGAACAAAGTCATGTCGCGCAGGCTTTGGTCAATCCGGTACATTCCTTCCTGGGCAGTGAAATATCGGGCGATCAAGGCGCTGTCGAGACCGCTAAGCGCCGCTTCCGGATAGATGCCGGCCCGCGCCGAGCCGACCGCATCGGCATTGATATCGGTGGCAAAAAGCTGGACACGATATTTGTCCCGATGCTCGCCCAATTCTTCGGCCAGGATAATGGCAACGGTATAGACTTCTTCGCCTGTGGCACAGCCCGGTATCCAGACCCGGATATCGTCGCCGGGCTGTTTTGTCTTCAACATCTCGCGGAGCGCGCGGCGAACAGCATCAAAAGATTCAGGGTCACGAAAGAAGGATGTAACGCAAATCAGAAAATTTCCGGCAAGCTCGCTCAACTCCTCGTGATGCCTGGCGATATGTTCGCCATAGTCCTCGAGGCTGGGAATCTGCATCGCCGCCATACGCCTTAGGATCTGCCGGGAAATCGTGGCGTCCTTGTAATTGGAGAAATCCATGCCGGTTTGGGTCGCGATCTGACGGATGATGCCGCGAATGGTCGAAGGCGGTGCCTCTTCATGATCGTCATCGATTGGGGTGCGCGGCCTTTGGACGATGGCCCGCAATTGGTTGGAAATTTCGTGGGGTGGTAAAACCAGATCGGCGCCACCGGCCCGGATCGCGGCCATGGGCATGCTGTCATATTTGGCGGATTTTGGTTCCTGGGCTATCGAGATTCCGCCGGCGGCTTTGATGGCTTTGATGCCGCGGGCGCCATCCGAGCCAGTGCCGGACAAAATGATCCCAATGGCCCGATCTTCCTGATCGTCAGCCAAGCTGATAAAGAAACGATCCACCGATGGCTTAGGCCCAATCGTGTTGGTGGGTTTGCTGATGCGCAATTTTCCGTTGACGACGGTAACGTCCGAATTGGGCGGCGCGACATAGAGGGTGTCTGCCTTAGGCGGGATGTTATTGGTTGCCTCTTCAACCTTCAAAGTGGTTTCCCTGGCCAGCAATTCCACCATCAGGCTGCGATGGTCCGGGGACATATGCTGGGCAAGAATGTAGGTCATATTGGCGTGCGCCGGCAGATTGGCCACAAAGGGGCGCAGAGCCTCGAGCCCACCGGCTGACGCGCCGATGCCGACGTAAAAAAGAGGTCCGTCAGAGACAGCACCGCTATCGGGTTCGGACTTGGCCGATTCCCGTGCTGCCGCAGATTTTTTGGAAAGCGGCATTTTGGCCAAGGCTTCGGCAGCCGCGGTCTTTTTGCGAACGGGCTTTGTGAGGGAAGGGCTGGTTGTTCCCTTGGCTTTTGACATAAGACCTCATTCTACCAGAAGTATTCAAAAACTACTTTTTCCACCTGGGTTTTGCTGTCCCAGGATAGAAGTTATGCGGATGTTAAAGAAAATAAATTCGGTAGGCTAGTGCTGAGGTTAGGAATAGTTTCTGAACCGATTTCAGTTTTCATGGAAAACCTTAAAAATCAGCGCATGAGTGGCTATCGCTTCAGACAAAACGTGATAAAATGGACCTCGACACTTGGGGTGCCTGCGGCTTGATCCCGTCACTGTCCGTCAATCTATTCGGTTCATTGAAACAACACATGACCAATCCCGAAGAGCTATCCGCCCACGAGATCTTAAGTCAGGTTCGCGCCTTGCTTGCCGCCGTGGTCCGCGAGGCCGATCACCGTGGCGCCGCTGAAATTGTCGAGCTGGCTCAGAAAGCTGATTCCCTGGTGGCGCAGCTCCGCGAAGGCTGACGCTATGCGCGTTGTTTCCAGATTGTCACTTCCGACAGGCTGTGCTGGTATTTTCGTTTGGTTTCACGAATGACGAAGGGGATTTGGCGCGGTCCATCGACCAAATCGAAGCTTGGGCTTAGCAGCTCTTTCAGGCCATCCAAGGTTGTAAAAGATTCGCCATTTCTTTTGAACCCGCCAATCCATTCCGAGCGCTTGGTAAAATCTTCCAGCCAAGTATAGGGCGAGGCCAGGACCAGTAATCCGCCGGCGTTAAGACGCTTCCCTATCTCCAGCAAGAATTTGCGTGGGGAATAAAGTCGATCGATCAGATTGGCGGCCAGGATCAAATCAAAGCCAGTAAAAACATCTTTCAGATTGCAGGCGTCGCCTTGCCAGAACGCCACTTTTTTTGCGGCTTCCGCCAGTCCTAGATCGCTCAGCCGTCGCTGGTGGGTTGTCACCAACTCACCTTCATCAGCCATGCTGTAACAAAGACTGCCGCTTTCGGCTAATTTGACGCCGCATTGAATGAACCGAGCCGAAAAGTCGATCCCGGTTATCCGATCAAAGGCCCGGGCCAATTCAAAGCTGGCCCGACCGGTGGCGCAGCCCAGGTCAAGAGCCGATTCGAACCGGCCATTGCCAAAGTGCTTATGGGCGGCAATGGCGATATCGGCCAGGGCTTTAGGGAAATTGGGAACCCCAAACATTTCGTCGCCATAGTGAAATTCCGCATATTGTGCCAATAAGGCGTCGGTTTCATAGACCGAGCCGGTGACGGGGGCGACGGCGTCCCCGACTAAATAGCGAAAGCCGGCATGCTGAAAGAAATGGCGACGAAAGGCGTAGCGTGCGGCGCGACGCGATTCATTGCCCAGCGATATCCAACTGCCGCCTTTTATAATGTTATGGCGGTCATCAAAGGTGGGGGTTGTAAAGTCATCATACAGGGGATGGACGGCAAATCCGTCGAATGGGTAGGTCGGTGTGTCGCACCATTGCCAGACATTGCCGACCACATCATAAAGTTCGCTATGGGCGAAACGGGTTACCGGACAACTGGAAGCCCAATGATCGAGATGCAGATTAGCAGAAGCCCTCTGATCCGGGCTTGGATCGGCAAGCTCGGCATAGTCATAAAGGCGGTTCCATTCATCTTCACTGGGCAGACGGACCGGCAAGCCGGTTTCGCGGGCTTTCCATCGGCAAAAGGCACGGGCTTCCAGGCAATTGGTCTCGACTGGCCAGTCCCAAGGCATAGGGACTTCTTCTGCGAGCAGGCGAAGTTTCCAACCCTCTTCGCCAGGCACCCAAAAGCTTGGATGGCTGGGGCTGGCAAAGCGAACCCAGCCCAGTCCTTCTTCGTCCCACAGACTGTTATCCTTATAGCCGCCGGCCTCAACGAAACCGCGAAACTCATGATTGCTGACCAGATATTGACTGACCTGAAAGGCGGGAAGGTCTACCTGATGCTGCCCATATTCATTGTCCCAGCCGTAAATCGGTTCGTCAAACGGGCGGCCAAGGGAAACCTGCCCGGCGGGAATCGTCAGCAGACGGTTCTCAGGCGGCGTCCCGCTTTCGCGGCAGGGGGGCCAGTCGGGGTCGGGGCGAACAAGAGCGAGCGCTTGCTGACGGATCAGCACCGACGAAGTTTCCAGATGGATACGCTCATGCTCGATGCCCATCAACAGCACCCAAAGGGGGTCTTGCCAGACAATCGGTAAAACCAAAGGCGTCTGGCGAATCACCTGATCGACCACCGCACGGACTTTGTTTCGGTAGGCGGCGACTTCGGCCGGGGCGGGCCAGTCATAGCGGGTCTCATCCAGGTCGTCCCAGCTCATTTCATCAACGCCCACCGCGAACATCGCTTCGAGCCTGGGATCGACCCGTTCCTTGACCAGTCCGGCCAGGATCATTTTGTTGATGAAGAATGTGGCGGTATGCCCAAAATAAAAAATCAGGGGATGCCGCAAGCTGATCGGCTTGCGAAAATAGGCCTCGTCGCAGGCAAGCAATTTGAATAAAGACTCATAGAGATCGAAGCTGGAATGGAAATAGGCCAGCAGCTCACGCCGTTTACCCTCGATATCTGTGCCGTCCAGGTGGGGGGTGCGCGGAAATATTCTGGTCATAGCGGACCTGCTGACTCAGGGCTGCCGCATTTTTTGCAGCACCGCATTTTGCGAGTCCGCGGCCGGACGTTCGCGCAGAATTGTTTGCGCGCTGACCAGCCGCTCGGACGCGACTTGACGCATTTTTTTTTCATCCGTTCCGTCCAGGACGCCAAGACTGTCACCACGCTCAGCCAAAAGCAGAACATTTTCCCAGATCTGTTTTACCTGATCCAGCATGGCGGTGGTAAGGCTGGGATAGCCCCCCAGCAGGCCGATCAGCGCTTCATATTCGGACATTTTACTGTAAGTTTTGTAGGCGCCACCCAAGGATGAGGATGTCTCGTCATTCACCATTTTCTGCGACTGGTGCAGAGTCCGCTCAAGGCCGCCGGCCAATAGATTTGCCGAAATATTGCTCATCGAATTCATGATTTCTTTGTACTTTTCCTTAAAGAAATCAGAATCTTCGTCATTGTTTTTGCCATAGGCCTGAACCAGCGCCATCAGGTTCAGCAATCGGTTGAAAGGTTCGCTGATCCGGGACTTGCTGGACTCAGGCGAGCCGTTGGGATCAAGCAGGATTTCGTTGATATGCGTTACCAGCCGAAAGGCTTCCCGGACAACCTGGGCGCGCCGTCGAAAATTGGCCGAATGTTTTATGGGGCCATTCGCCTCAACAGCCTCCTCGTCTTCGTCATCTTGCCAGTCGGAGAGCAGTTGATCTTCCAAGATGTTTATCAGCGTCTCTTGTGATCCCGGCGGTCGGTCCGTTGGGCCTTGTGGCGCTTTGATCGCAATGGCGGGTTCTGAAGCGGCCGGCAGGGCGGTCGGTGTCGTCTGAAGTTGTGAGGTAGGACCATCCTCGGCGCGGCGGCGCGGCCCAAAATACTCCTGGAGGGTTTTGCGTCGTCTGGTCGGTCCGACATAGCTGGGTGTGAGGACGAATTCTCGGGGGTCGTCCAGCGCGGCGTTCACTTTGCGCAACGTATCGCGCAAAGTTAGCGGCATGGTCAGAAAGCCAGTGATTCCGGCATCCCTGCCTTCAATCAGGAAATTCATATCGCTGCGGCTAGTAACACAAAGAAACGGGGTTTTCCTGATGTTTTCGCGGGCCTCGTAGCGGATATGGCGCAGCAGATCAAGATAGTCTTGGTCGGAACCTGCCCAGATAATCAGGTCAAAATTATTGGTTCTAACCAGTTGTTTCGCCAGATCCAGATCGCGGGCTTCCTGGACATTGCCGATCCCAACTTGTTGGATGACCCGGGCCAGCAAATTACGCATCTCGCGGGTCGAGCAGATAAAAAGACAGCTTATCTCTTTCAACGGGCGAGAGTGGGACATCAAATTCGGTCCCTAAAGGCCAATGCAGGAATTAAAGGGGCCATGCGCGGGTTCGGTTCTCTGTGTTGGCTGATGGCAAGGACACCGACCGGTTATGAACTAAAATTCCAGATCATCTTCCGGATCGTCCAGCAAACAGACCAAGGGTCGCTTATCAACATTTTCGTTGGTCAGAAGTCCCAGATACTGTCGATCCATCGTTTTGATGTGATTGGTGATCCAGTCGCTGATCAAAGGGCCTAAACTTTCAACAACGGCCAAATTGCCCTGGCGATAGTCCTTGATGATCGCCCGAACTTTTTCGGCAAATTTGTCATGGGCTTTTATATGGACCGCCAAACCGGGAAAATCGATAGCCGCCAAGGCCTGTTGTTCCCTTAGAAAATGGCCCTCGACATATTCTTCCAGAATATTCAGGACCGATTCGATCAGCATGGACCGGGCCGAGTCCGAACTGGCCAGGATTTCTTCGAGCATTGGTTCGACGCGGAAAAAGGCCTGATGATCTTCGTCGATGCTGTCGACACCAACAGAAAGATCCTCGGTCCATTCAAGCATAGGTTCTGGCGAGGCCATATTATTTCATCCAAGAGCTGGCGGCAGGAATAGTGCGCATCTGCCCAATCCGTTTCGCCGGTGCCGTCGCGACCCACAATGTCTTAGCATTTGTCATAACCTCATAGCAAACCGAAGTTAATCCGCTTGAGGGATTGCACTGGCTGTGGGCCGTCAAAAACGGAAATTGTTTCACGCCAAAGCGACCATGGCCGCCAGCCAGATCCCGCCCAGCAGATGAGAGATGAGGGTGGTCTTTATGGCTATCGATTGTGCGGGACGGCCCGAGATTAACTTGGGCGACGCGTGGGCGGCCGCCAGGATCAACAGGATAGGAACAGCTAAACTCCATAGGGACCAGCCCGCTAGCCACTGAATATAACCCAAGGCGACGGCCGCCAGGGTTTGGACAGAAAAATAAAGCCAGGGAGCGCGGCGCCCCAATCGAACCACCAAAGTTCTCTTGTTGGCGCCCGCATCAGCCCGCATATCCGGGAATTCATTGGCAATCAGAATGGCCGAGGTCCAGAGCCCGACGATACAGCCCAAAAGAATTAAGGCTACAGACAGCGGACTTCCCTGGAGCCATGCGCAGGCTACCACCGGCATGCAGACAGAACATTCCCAGCAGGGCCAACAACAGAGTCACGGAATCAAGTTTGTGCGTGCTATGCCATTCCCAGCAGCTTCCCACCAAGACCGGGATCAGTGAGGCGGGAAAAAACATCGGTCTGGTGGCAAGAAACAGGCGGCGGGGCAAAGACGGCATGGTGCTTTCCGATTTACTTGAGATCCGGATCGTGACCGGCTCGGTCAATTATTAAGGATTGCCGCAGCTGGTGGAGCCGCAGACCTGGATCAGGAAGGAAGGCGATCGCCAGCGCAAAATATCGTCAAAATAATTTGCCGAATTCATGATCAGGATAGACGGTCCCTGGACAAAGCCAAGATTGCCGGCGGTGCCGGCGCTGGCATTGGAATTGAACTGCTTCAAGACCCGGGTAGGTGCCGGTGCGGGGTTCTGATTGCCATTTCTGTTCCAACCATACCAGCCGCTGCGTCCATGGCTGATCAAAACATAGGCGGCACGGGCCCCGTCGAAATTGACATTATTGGCCGTTACAGCGACCGAAGCCGTAACCCCGGCGCAATTGTCGGCGCCACCGTTGAAAGCCGCTGCGGCATTATTGGTATTGGGTGAGGTCAGTTCCGTGCTGCAGGCGCCGGCAGAAACCGAATAGACAGCGAGATAATTGCCATAGGGG
>DUZC01000051.1 GCA_013349735.1 Rhodospirillaceae bacterium | reverse complement strand
CCTGACCGTCCGGCGATTGATTTTCTGGGGCGCAAGACCAGCTATGGCGAACTTGGTCGCATGGTCGACCAGGCGGCGCGTGGCTTCCAACAGCTGGGGGTGCGTAAGGGCGTCAAGGTCGGCTTATGTTTGCCCAACACCAGTTGCTTTGTCATCTGCTATTACGCGGTGCTAAAGGCCGGCGGGACCGTGGTCAATCTTAACCCGCTTTATGTCGAGCGGGAACTGCGGCAACTGGTCGAAGACAGTGGCACCACCATCATGGTGACGCTGGATATCAAACAGATTTATCCGAAAGTGGCAGCGTTGCTGGATAGCAGTTGCCTGGAGCGTGTGGTGATCTGCCGCATGGCGGATATACTGCCCTCGATCCAAGGTCTGATGTTTTCGGTGCTGAAACGCTCCTTGGTTGCACAGATTCCCGATGACCTTCACCATGTCCCCTTCAGTCGGCTTTTAGCGGATGACGGACGGTTTCATCCGGTTGAGATTGATCCGGCCCAGGATATCGCCGTCTTGCAATATACCGGCGGCACCACCGGCCTGCCCAAGGCGGCGATGCTGACCCATGCCAATATCAGCGGCAATACCGATCAATTGGTCCGTCTGGTGCCGGGCATAGTGCGGGGCCAGGAACGGATGCTGCTGGTCTTGCCGCTGTTTCACGTTTTCGCCATGACCGTCGGAATGAATCTGGGGATCGCCTTTGGCGCCGAACTGATTCTGTTGCCAAGGTTTGACCTGAAGCAGGTGCTGAAGACTATCGGCAAAAAGCGACCCTCGCTGTTTCCTGGCGTGCCGACCATTTACACTGCCATTAATGCCGCGGCCGAGGCGGGGGATTGGGATCTGTCATCGATCCGCCACTGTATTTCCGGCGGTGCGCCCTTGCCCGGCGAGGTGCGCCACCGCTTCGAAGCCCTGACCGGTTGCCATCTCGTGGAAGGCTATGGTTTGAGCGAGGCCTCACCCGTGGTCACCTGCAATCCCTTTGGTCAGACCAAAGAGGGCTCGGTGGGGTTGCCTTTGTCCGGCACCAGCGTGGAAATCCGCTCATCTCTGGATCCCAGCCAGCTGATGCCGGCGGGCGAAAAGGGCGAGATTTGCATCCGCGGACCGCAGGTGATGGCCGGCTATTGGCGGCGTCCAGAGGAAACCAGCCAGACGTTTATCGACGGCGCTTTGCGCACCGGAGATATCGGCTATCTGGACGAAGATGGCTTTCTCTTTTTAGTGGATCGCATCAAAGATGTGATTATCTGCGGCGGTTTTAACGTCTATCCGCGGGTTATCGAAGAGGCGCTTTATCGTCATCCGGCCGTGGCCGAGGCGGTGGTGATCGGTGTTCCCGATGACTATCGTGGGGAAGCGCCCAAGGCCTTCGTCCGGCTGCGCGATGGTTTCGCCACCGATGCCGATGCGCTTAAGCAATTTCTGACCGAGCAGATTTCGCGTATCGAAATGCCCAAAGAAATTGTTTTCCGTGCCGAACTGCCCAAGACCATGGTCGGCAAGCTGTCGAAAAAAGAACTGGTGGCTGAAGAACAGGCGCATCAGTTGGATAAAGCCTCTTAACCGAAAAAATGATTTGCCAAAAGGTTCGCTTCCGATGCATATTCACGTCAGCAAGCTAACGTATAGGGAAGCCTTTCGCATTAAGCGTTATCTTCCAGAGGAAAGCAGCAGCGATGGACAAGATCTATTCGGTCAGCGAATTGGCAAAGGCTTTGGGCGTAACCGCCCGGACCATCCGCTTTTACGAGGACAAGGGGCTGATCCAGCCGCAGCGGGCCGGTGTCGCCCGGGTTTACACCCATCGCGAAAGGGCGCGGATGGTTTTGATCCTGCGCGGCAAACGTCTGGGCTTCACGCTCAAAGACATCAAGGAATTTCTCGATCTTTATGTGGTCGATACCAAGCGGGTCGAACAATTGCAGCTTTTGTTGAAGAAAGTGCGTCTGCGCGCCGGGCAGTTGGAAGAACAACGCCAGGCTTTGGAGCAGACGCTCGAAGAACTCAAAGACATTGAAAAGCAAACGGTTCAAGCCCTGGCCGATCGCTAACTGACGCCTTACCCCATAGCAGCAAGGAGATTTCCCCATGAAATCCGTCGTCATCGCGGGCTATGCCCGGTCCCCCTTCACCCTGGCCAAGAAAGGCGAGCTGGCTACCGTTCGTGCCGATGAACTGGCGGCCCAGGTGGTTCGGGCGCTGGCGGCCCGGATCAACAGCGAAGATCTCGAGGATCTTATTCTTGGCTGTGCTTTTCCCGAGGGCGAGCAGGGGCTCAATGTGGCGCGACTGGTCGGCCTGCTGGCCCAACTGCCGCTTTCGGTGGCGGGTGTCACGGTCAACCGCTTTTGCGGTTCGTCGATGCAGGCCGTGCATATGGCGGCTGGCGCCATTCAAATGAATGCCGGCGAGGCCTTTATTTGTGCCGGTGTGGAAAGCATGACCCGGGTGCCGATGATGGGCTACAACCCGATGATCAATCCCAGGCTCAATGAAATGGTGCCCGGGGCCTATATGGGCATGGGCGACACCGCCGAGAAAGTGGCGGCGCAATGGGGTATCAGCCGGATCGAACAAGAGCGGTTCGCGGTGGAAAGCCATCGTCGCGCCGTTGCCGCTCAGGCGGCCGGAAATTTTGACGCTGAAATTGTTGCTATCAACACCGGCAAACGCAGTATCGACAAAGATGGCTGTATCCGTCCGGAGACCACGGCTGAAACCTTGGCCGAGTTGAAGCCGGCCTTTGACCAGAACGGAACGGTCACCGCAGGGACCTCCTCGCCACTGACGGATGGGGCTTCGGCCGTGCTGGTCTGCAGCGAAGACTATGCCGCCAAGCATGGCTTGACCCCCTTGGCGCGGATTAAAAGCATCGCGGTGGCGGGCTGCGCGCCGGACATCATGGGCATCGGCCCGGTGCCGGCCAGCCGCAAGGCCTTGGCCCGGGCCGGAATTGACGCCAAAGCCTTGGATGTGGTGGAACTGAACGAAGCCTTCGCCGCCCAGTCTTTGGCTTGTATCCGCGATCTGAAACTGGATCCTGCAAAGGTCAATCTCGATGGCGGGGCCATTGCCCTTGGTCACCCGCTGGGCGCCACGGGCGCCCGCATCGTTGGCAAAGCGGCCGCTTTGCTGGCCCGCGAAAAGGGCCGCTATGCCCTGGCGAGCCAGTGCATCGGCGGCGGTCAGGGGATCGCCACCGTTCTGGAGGCTTTGTGATGACCGCCATCAACAAGGTCGCCGTCATCGGCGCCGGGGTCATGGGGGCGGGCATTGCCGCTCAGGTGGCCAATGCCGGAATTCCGGTGGTCCTGCTGGATGTTGTCCCAGACGGCGCCGCCCGCGCCGTCGAGAAAATGTTGAAGGCGGAACCGGCCGCTTTTATGAGCCGGGCGGCCGCCCGTTTGGTCACCACCGGCAATACCGCCGCGGATTTTGAACTGCTGGCCGATTGCGACTGGATCATCGAAGCGGTGATTGAGCGTCTGGACGTCAAGCTTGAGCTTTACGCCCGTCTTGAAGCGGTGCGCAAGCCCGGCTCGGTGGTTTCGTCAAACACCTCGACCATTCCCTTGGCCAAACTGACCGAAGGTCTGCCGGCCAGCTTTGCCGCGGATTTCTGTATTACGCATTTCTTTAATCCGCCGCGTTACATGCGTCTGCTGGAAGTGGTCAAGGGTCCGACCACCCGTGCCTCGGCCATCGAGGCGGTCGCCCGTTTCTCGGACAGCTGCCTAGGCAAGTCCATCGTGCCTTGCAAGGATCGCCCCGGCTTTATTGCCAATCGACTTGGCGTCTTCTGGATCCAATGTGCCGTGGTGGAAGCCTTCGACCAGGGTCTTGAGGTCGAAGAGGCGGATGCCATTGTCGGTCGACCGATGGGCATACCAAAAACCGGGGTTTTCGGCCTGATTGATCTGGTCGGGTTGGATCTGATGCCTCATGTCATGGGCAGCATGGTCGGCCTGTTGCCGGACAGTGACCCTTTGCAAAGCTGTCGGCGGGAACTGCCCCTGATCAGCAAGATGATTGCCGATGGCTATACCGGGCGCAAGGGCAAGGGCGGATTTTACCGCTTGAACCGGGCCGGCGGTGGCAAGGTTAAGGAAGCCATGTCGCTGAAAACCGGGGACTATCGCCCTGAGGTTAAGGCCGAGCTGGATTTACCCAAAGACCTGAAGGCGTTGTTATCAAGGGATGATCGCGCCGGTCGCTATGCCTGGACGGTGCTGGCCCGAACCTTGGCCTATGCCGCGGCCCTGGTTCCCGAGGCGGCGGACGATATCACCGCTGTCGATGAAGCCATGCGCCTTGGCTATAACTGGAAATGGGGTCCGTTTGAACTGATCGACAAACTGGGTGCGGACTGGCTGGCAGAAAGGCTGGCGGCGGACGGTCTGGCGGTCCCCGATTTGCTGGCCCGGGCCGGCAAACAAAGCTTTTACCGGATCATCGACGAGCGGCCGCATTATCTGGGCACGGATATGGCCTATCATCCGGTGCGGAGGCCTGACGGTGTCTTGCTGTTGAGCGATATCAAATTGCGCAGCCAGCCAATCTTGAAGAATGGATCGGCGGCGCTTTGGGATATCGGCGACGGCGTTGCCTGCTTTGAGTTCACCAGTAAAATGAATGCCGTGGATCCGGATATTCTCGGGTTGCTGGGCAAAAGCCTCAAGACCGTGGCCAAGCAATTCAAGGCCCTGGTGATTTACAACGAGGGCAGCAATTTCTCGGCCGGCGCCAATTTGGGTCTGGCTCTGTTTGCCGCCAATATTGCCGCCTGGACCGAAATCGAACAAATGGTCGCCTTGGGGCAGGAAACCTATAAAGCGCTTAAATATGCCCCCTTCCCGGTGGTCGGGGCACCGTCCGGTCTGGCCTTGGGGGGCGGCTGTGAAATTCTGCTGCATTGTGACGCCGTCCAGGCCCATGCCGAAACCTATGTCGGTTTGGTGGAATGCGGCGTCGGGCTGGTGCCGGCCTGGGGTGGTTGCAAGGAAATGCTGCAGCGCTGGTCAAATTTGGGCCGACTGCCCAAAGGGCCCATGCCGGCGGTGGCCAAGGTCTTTGAAACCATCAGCACGGCGACCGTTGCCAAATCGGCGGCGGAGGCCAAGGAACTGCTGTTTTTGCGTCCCAGCGATGCTGTGACCATGAACCGCAGCCGCCTTTTGGCCGATGCCAAAGCCAAGGCCTTGGCTTTGGTCGCCGATTACGCCCCGCCGACGCCGCTGGAGCTGACTTTGCCCGGCCCTGCCGGGGGTGTTGGCTTGACCATGGCCGCGGAAGGCTTCCATCGCCGCGGACTGGCGACAAAACATGATCTGGTGGTCTCGGCTGCCTTGGCTCAGGTTTTGTCCGGCGATGACGCGGATCTGACCAAAAGCCTGGATGAAGATGCCTTGCTGAGTCTTGAGCGCAAGGCGTTCATGAAACTCGCCCGCCATCCGGCCACCTTAGCCCGCATCGAGAGCATTCTCGAAACCGGCAAACCCTTGCGAAATTGAGGACCCGATCATGCCGTCCTACAAAGCTCCGCTGCGCGATATGCGCTTTGTCTTTTACGAATTGTTCAAAGGCGATGACCTTTTGGTCAAATTGCCGGGCTATGAGGAAATGACCCCCGACCTAATTGACGCCATCCTTGAAGAGGCGGGCAAGGTTTGTGAAGAGGTGCTGGCGCCGCTTAACCGGCCCGGGGATGAAGAGGGATGCCGGTTTGAAAATGGCGCGGTCTATACGCCGAGCGGTTTCAAGGAAGCCTATAATTTATTCAGGGACGGTGGCTGGACCGGAATTGCCTGTGATCCCGCCTATGGCGGGCAGGGTTTGCCCAAGGCGGTGAATTCTCTGGTGGAAGAGATGATCTGCTCGGCCAATCTTTCCTTTGGCATGTATCCCGGCTTAAGCCATGGGGCCTATCTGGCCATCGAAGCCCATGGCGCGTCCGAGCTGAAAGAGCGCTATCTGCCAAAGCTGGCGGAGGGCCTCTGGAGCGGAACCATGTGTCTGACCGAGCCCCATTGCGGTACCGATCTTGGTCTGGTGCGCAGCAAGGCGGTTCCTCAGGGGGACGGCAGCTATAAGATTACCGGCACCAAGATCTTCATTTCCGCCGGCGATCATGATCTGACAGACAATATCATCCATCTGGTGCTGGCCCGTTTGCCCGATGCGCCGAAAGGGATCAAAGGGATCAGTCTGTTCCTGGTGCCTAAATTCAAGGTCACCGAGGCGGGGCAGGTCGGGGCGGCCAATGGGGTGTCCTGCGGTTCCATCGAACATAAGATGGGCATTAAGGCCTCATCGACCTGTGTCATCAATTTTGACGAGGCGGAGGGCTATCTGTTGGGACAGGCCCATCGCGGTATGCGGGCCATGTTCACCATGATGAACGGCGCCAGACTCGGTGTCGCGATCCAAGGTCTGGGCATCGCCGAAGCCTCCTATCAAGGGGCGGTGGGTTATGCCCGTGACCGGTTGCAGGGGCGTTCCCTGGCGGGAGTCAAATGTCCGGACAAACCGGCCGATCCGCTGATCGTGCATCCCGATGTGCGACGCATGTTGCTGACCATGCGGTCAACCGTCGAGGGCTGTCGTGCCTTGGGGGCCTGGGTTGGCTTGCAATTGGACCTGCAGCATCGGTCGCCCGACCCGCAGATCCGCCAGGATGCCGAGGATCTGGTGGCCTTGCTGACACCGGTGATCAAGGCTCTGTTTACGGATCTCGGCTTTGACGCCGCCAATCTCGGTGTCCAGATCTTTGGCGGGCACGGTTTTATCCGCGAACATGGCATGGAACAATTGGTACGGGATGCCCGCATTACCCAGATCTATGAGGGGACCAACGGTATCCAGGCTCTGGATTTGGTGGGGCGCAAAATGGGGGCGCATGCCGGTCGTTCCTTGCGCCAATTCTTCCATCCTGTGGCCAATTTAATTGAAAGCAAACTCGACGATGCCGCCCTGGGCGCTTATGTGCAGCCTTTGGCCAAGGCTTTTGTCCGCTTGCAGCAGGCGACCGCGCAGATTGCCCGGGTCGGCATGGCCAAACCCGAAGAGGCGGCGGCGGCGGCCAGTGACTATCTGCGGCTGATGGGGTTGGTGGCTTTGGCCTATATGTGGGTCCGCATGGCGGAACTGGCTTTGCCGAAAGTGGCTGAAAAGCAGGATAGTGAGGGCTTTTATCAGGCTAAACTGAATACGGCGCGCTTCTTCCTTGATCGGGTGTTGCCGCAGACGGCGGGTCTGTTTCAGGCCATTATGGCCGGTGGGGGATCGATGATGGCGTTCGACGAAGCGGCCTTCTGATCCGCCGATGACTCTTTGGCTGCGTCTTTTTTGGGTGGTCGCGGCGGCCTTGATGGGCCGCCGGCTGACCGCCCTTGAGCCCTCCCATCTCTTCTTTCATGTGTTGCCGAATGATCTCGACATCAATCTGCATATGAACAATGCCCGTTATCTGTCGGTCATGGATCTGGGGCGTGCGGATCTTTTGGTGCGGACCGGCTTATGGGGACGGCTGTGGCGAAGCGGCGCCCATCCCGTGCTGGCCGGCAGCGTTGTCCGCTATCGCCGGCCCTTGGCTCCCTTTCAGCGCTATCAACTGCTTTCGCGTCTGGTGGGATGGGACGAGCGCTGGTTCTATATCGAGCATCGCATCGAAAGCCATCAGGCGGTTGCCTGCGTGGCTTTGGTCAAGGGAACTTTTTTAAGCCCCAGCGGGCGCTTATCGCCCGCCGAGATGGCAAAATTGATCAACTGGACGGCGGAACCGCCGCCGCTGCCGTCCTGGGTGGGGTTGTGGCATGACCTGGATTTAGGGACAGAGGAGTTAACATGCGTTCCTTGAAAAATAAGACCCTGTTCATCACCGGCGCCAGCCGGGGGATCGGTATGGCGATCGCTCTGCGGGCGGCCGCCGATGGCGCCAACATCATTGTGGCGGCGAAAACCACCGAACCGCATCCCAAATTGCCGGGAACAATTTACTCGGTGGCCAAGGAAATCGAGGCCGTGGGGGGGCGGGCTCTGCCGGTGGCCCTGGATATCCGCGAACCCGAGCAAATCAGCGAAGCGGTCAAGCAGGCCGCCGCCCATTTTGGCGGCATTGATATTTTGATTAATAATGCCAGCGCCATCAACCTGACCAGCACGCTGGAGACGCCGGCCAAGCGCTTTGATCTGATGATGGGCGTCAATATGCGCGGCACATTCCTCTGTTCTCAGGCTTGCCTCCCCTATCTGGTGAAAGCCGACAATCCGCATATTCTGGTGATGAGCCCGCCGATTTCTCTTGAGCCGCGCTGGTTCGGCCCCCATCTGGCCTATACCATGAGCAAGTTCGGGATGAGCATGTGTGTGCTTGGTCTTGCCGAGGAGTTCCGGGATAAAGGGGTGGCGGTTAACGCGCTTTGGCCGAAAAGCATTATTGCGACGGCGGCTTTGGCGATGTTGGGCGATGTCGTCAAGCCGGCTTTCTGCCGCCGTCCGGACATCGTCGCCGATGCGGCCTATGCCATCCTGACCCGACCCAGCCGGACTTGCAGCGGTCGGTTTCTGCTGGACGAAGAGGTGTTGACCGAGGAAGGTGTCACTGACTTTACGCCTTATGCCGTGGAGCCCGGCAAACCCCTTTTGCCGGATCTGTTCCTTTGATCAGGTTGGACGGTTGAATGAAGGCTTGGAACGTCGCGCGCTTTTTCCTGTCGCTGCTCTGTTTGGTGGCGGCAGGGGCGGCTTGCGCCACAGAGGATCATTTTTTATCGGCGGATCAGCTGGAGCTTGGTTCTCTGCTGCCGCCACCCCCGGCTGAGGAGTCCCGGCAAACGAGGGAAGAGCTGGCCGAGCTTCTTGCCTTGCAGGCAGTGCGCACGCCGGCCATGGAGGAGGCTGCCAGAGCCGATGCCGCGGAAAATGTTTTTCGTTTTGCCGATGTGCTCGGGCCGCAGTTCACTGCCAGCCAGCTTCCCTTGCTTGACAGTCTGTTCAAGGCGGTCGCCGAGGACGAATATCAGCTATTGGCGGCGATCAAGAGCCAATGGCGGCGCCCGCGACCCTTTGTCGTCGAGCCGCGCCTCCATCCTTGTATCGCCGAGCCATCCAGCAACGCCTATCCCAGTCGGCATAATAGTTTTGCCATGCTGGCGGCGGTTATTCTGTCCGACATGGTTCCGGAGAAGCGTCAGGCTTTGTTCGAGCGAGCCGCCGCCTATGGCCATAATCGCCTGGTTGCTGGCGTGCATTATCGGTCAGATACCGAAACGGGCCGTATGGTTGGCCTTTTGATCGCCGATCATTTGCGGCGGGACCCCGCCTTCCAAAAGGCTTTTGCCGGGGCGCGGGCGGAGTTGCGGGCCGTTCTGGCTTTACCGCCCTTGTGAGCTGCTTAACAGAAAAGAGGCGAAGAGCCCGTCATAGTTGCATTCGGCTTGACCGAGGCATAGATGGCTCTACCTTTTCTGACACGGATTTTTCATCGGGTTCCGTCCCTGTTTGACGCCAGAATGCCGGCTGCTAAGCGGCCGCAAGACCAAAAGCATTTTATCAAAAAGCTGAACGGTCTGATCCGGCAAGCAAAAGTTGTGCAGCCGCCGCAGGTGCATTTGCTGTCGCTGGCCGATTTACGCCCGGCTCTGCCGACCCGCTGGCCGGGCTCGCGCCCTCATACCGCGGCGATGTTGGCCAAAGCCGTGATCATCGCCAATCTCGACCCGCCCCGGCTTTTCACCGAAATTGACCCCGACACTTATCTGTTGGCTTTTCCCAGTCTGGGATTGGAACAGGCCCGCCATCGTCTGTACAAAATCGCCGGGGATGTTAGCTGGGCTTTATCATCAGGCCAGTTCGTCAGCCCGCCCGCCTTGGCGGCCAGCCTGCCTTTTTCGAGCGTCTGCCGTTGGTGGCGGCTGGACCTTACCGCCATTGAAAGAGGGTTAAGCCAGGCCCGGGCGCTGGTTCCTGTTCATAGCGCCGCGGCGCCTCAATCCCGTCCGGCGCCTATGGCCAAGGGAGCCCGTCCGATCGCGCGGGCGGAATGCCGATCCTGGCCTTGTGTCCATGACAATGGGACATCACCCCCGCTGCGGCCCCGTCTGGCCGCCCCCGCTTTGGCTCCGGACAGTCAATTGAGGGTGGTTTGGCGCCCGACCTGGGTGAGCCAGGCCCGGGCGCTCTCGGCCCATTGCGCTCGTATCGTCCGCAGTGACGGCGGGGGTCGGCCCTGGTTGGAGGGCTCGGCCGCCTATCCGTCCGGGTCAAAGGCCAGTCTGATGACGATCGAACGTCATGTCATTGGCGCGGTCGTTTCGATTTTGCAGAATGGGGCCGTCACCACCGATTTGATCCTTCAGATCTGTTGGGAGTCTTTACAGCGGCAGACCCGTCGTCTGGTGACCGGGCTGATCGCCGATTTGCCCAACGATATTTTAGGCCATCGCGTGAAGATGGAAATTTTCGGTATGCCGGAGCAGGAAACGGGGCCAAATCTGCTGGAAATGGTGGGTTTTTTGCGCAGAATCGGTTGCGAGACCCTGCTCCGTCAATCCCCCGAGCGGGCTGACTGCGCCATGGCGGCCCGCAGCGGGGCCAGCATGATCGGCATTGATTTGTCCTGCCTGCACCCAGACCAGAATTTTAGCGATGAAGAGCTGATGGTCAATTTGTTGCGGTTACGGGACAAGGCTCGCCGCCATAATTTGGGCTTTTATCTTTGGGGTGTGCGCCGACGCCCGCTGCTGACCTTTGCCATCAACAATGGTTTCGACATGGTCAACGGCCCGGCTTTGGCGGGTGACCTGCCTTGTCCGACAGGAAAAGGGATCTAGAACATCCATTTGCGACGAATAGGCTAATATAATGATACATATATATTGTATAGTAACCGTTTATAACATATATATGTATCATTATGAGGAAGTCGACGATCCCCTCCCTGTCTGCCCAAAAGGCTCTCCAGAAGCTTGGTGCGGACATCTGCTCTGCTCGTAAGCGCCGAGAAATGACGCAGCGCCGCTTGGCTGACGGAGCCGGCGTAAGCCTGCCGACAATCCGTCGCCTTGAAAACGGTGATGAAGGGGTGTCTCTTGCCACGCTCGCAATGGTTTTTGTGGTGCTTGGTGAGGTCAGTCGTTTGGCCAACCTGCTTGATGTGGGGATCGATGATGTTGGGCTGATGCTTAGCAATCAAAGGCTTCCGAAGAGGGTTCGGGCTGTCGGTGT
>DUZC01000050.1 GCA_013349735.1 Rhodospirillaceae bacterium | reverse complement strand
CGGCGATTAAATTTACGACCGCTCATTCCATGACGCATGGGATCCTCACTCCTCTGGCTAAGGTGTCGCTCACGACACCGATTTCAGGGCGGTACCCGGCTCGATATGAGACGGGAACCGCCATCTGATCAGTATGGTTCTTCCAGTTTTTTGGCCAGATCCTCGATATTTTCAGGCGGCCAGTTGGGAATTTCCATACCCAGGTGAAGCCCCATCTGGGCCAACACCTCTTTGATTTCATTCAGCGACTTACGTCCGAAATTCGGCGTGCGCAGCATCTCTGCTTCGGTCTTCTGAACAAGGTCACCAATGTAAATGATGTTGTCGTTCTTTAAGCAATTGGCTGAACGCACCGAAAGCTCAAGTTCGTCAACCT
This sequence comes from Rhodospirillaceae bacterium, assembly GCA_013349735.1. Taxonomy (GTDB): domain Bacteria; phylum Pseudomonadota; class Alphaproteobacteria; order Rhodospirillales; family Magnetospirillaceae; genus DUZF01. The sequence continues at coordinate 10,942 of DUZC01000050.1, read as the reverse complement.
TACGCAAAAGATTTTTGTTGAACGGAAGCTCGTCTTTCCGTTCTTCCTCGGTCACCGCTTGCGGCTCTTCGAAATTGATGAACAGCTGCAATTGGTCTTGCAGAATTCGAGCGGCCAAAGCAACCGCATCTTCTGGAGTCACTGCGCCGTTGGTTTCAACCTGCATCGACAATTTGTCATAGTCTGTCACCTGACCGACGCGGGTATTCTCAACTTTATAAGCGACTTTACGGACAGGCGAGAAAATCGCGTCGATGGGGATCAGCGCAATGGGCGAATCCTCAGGACGGTTTTGCGAGGCCGGCACATAGCCTTTGCCTGACTCGACCGTCAATTCCATCGTCAGATTGGCACCCTCGTCCAATGTGCACAGCACCAGATCCGGATCCATGATTTCGATATCATGACCCGTCTCAATCATGCCCGCACGGACTTCTCCGGCGCCGCTGGCGCGCAGCGTCATCCGCTTTGGTCCCTCGCCATGCATCCTGAGACCCATGGTCTTGATGTTCAGGATGATGTCCGTGACATCCTCGCGAACGCCAGGCACCGACGAGAATTCGTGCAGTACGCCGTCGATATGGAGTGAGGTTACCGCCGCGCCTTGCAAAGAAGACAGCAATATGCGCCGCAATGCATTGCCCAGGGTGAGTCCAAAGCCCCGCTCCAGGGGCTCCGCAATCACTGTAGCGCTGCGCGAAAGATCCGCACCAGGCTCAATATTGAGCTTGTTCGGCTTAATCAATTCTTGCCAGTTGCGTTGAATCACGTGCGTGACCTCTTGGCTTCAGAATGGCTCAAAAAAAAGATACGTCCCGAAAGTGCACCCCGGCCTGAAAGCGTGCCGCAGTCTTGCCTCCGGGAAATTTTCTCGCTGACCGTCAGACCCGACGGCGCTTGCGCGGACGACACCCGTTATGCGGTATTGGCGTCACATCACGGATCGATGTGATGGCAAACCCCACCGCTTGCAGCGCCCGCAAAGCCGACTCACGTCCGGCACCGGGCCCCTTAACCTCAACCTCAAGGGTCCGCATGCCGTGATCCGCAGCCTTTTTCCCCGCGTCCTCGGCAGCCACCTGTGCCGCGTAGGGGGTAGATTTGCGTGACCCCTTGAACCCCTGCATTCCCGACGACGACCAGGCAATTGTATTGCCCTGCGCATCGGTAATAGTGATCATGGTGTTGTTAAACGTGGCATTCACATGGGCCACGCCAGAGGTAATATTTTTACGTTCACGCCGGCGAGGACGTGCAGCAGCTGCCTTGGCCATCTTACTTGGTTACCTTCTTCTTGCCGGCAATCGGCTTGGCCGGCCCCTTGCGGGTCCGAGCATTGGTATGGGTCCGCTGACCGCGTACCGGCAGACCACGGCGATGACGCAGCCCACGATAGCAGCCCAGATCCATCAACCGCTTGATATTCATCGACACTTCGCGACGCAGATCGCCCTCGACCTGATATTCGCGGTCAATCAGTTCACGGATACGCAGCACTTCGTCGTCCGAGAGCTGGCTCACTCTCTTCGCCTCAGGGATGCCCACCTTCTCAATGATCTGCTGCGCCTTCGCACGGCCGATCCCGTGGATGTAGGTCAGCGCGACCAAAACTCGCTTGTTGGTCGGGATATTTACGCCAGCAATACGCGCCAAGGCTGGTTACTCCTTCAACGTAAGACAACAGCAAAAGCCCCGGTTTCTCGGCCGGGCATCCGAAGGTGCGCGATTATAGGGCGATTCGTCGCCCTGTCAACCGACCGCTACACCGTCAACAATGTTCTTTAACCGACGGGTTACTTCGTCGATTGGCAAGGTTCCGTCCACCAAATGCAACGTTCCCTTTTTTTCGTAGAACGGCAGAATCGGTGCGGTCTGCGCATGATAGCCATCAAGCCTCTGCTGCACCGTCGCGGCATTATCGTCAGCCCGGCGCTTGAAATCGCTGCTGCCGCAACTGTCACATTTTCCCGCAACTTTCGGCTTTTGAAAGCTGTCATGATAACCCGCGCCACACTGCCCACAGGTGTAACGCCCGGTAATCCGTTCCACAATCAGATGGTCGGGCACACGAATCTCAATGGCCGCGTGAATTTTCAGAGACCGCTCGCCCAGCATCTTGTCCAGCGCCTCGGCCTGAGCCACCGTCCGCGGGAACCCATCAAGAATGAACCCCTTCTTCGCGTCTGGCTGTTTAATGCGGTCAGCAATGATACCGATGACGATGTCGTCAGACACCAGCCCCCCGGACTCCATAACCGCCTTGGCTTTTTTGCCGATCTCACTGCCTGACGCCACGGCAGCACGCAACATGTCGCCGGTGGACAGTTGTACCAGTCCATAGTCGTCCTGCAACTTTTTGGCCTGGGTTCCCTTGCCGCCGCCTGGCGGTCCCAACAAAATCAGATGCATGGTCAGCTCCGTTTCCCTCGCAATTTAGCCTTCTTGATCAGCCCTTCATATTGATGGGCCAACAAATGGGATTGAATTTGCGCCACAGTGTCCATGGTCACCGTCACCACAATCAACAGGCTGGTACCGCCAAAATAAAATGGCACCGAAAACCGGCTGATCAGAATTTCTGGCAGAATTGAAAGCCCGGAAAGATAGGCAGCTCCCAGGACTGTCAACCGGGTCAGCACATAATCCAAATAGTCAGAGGTGTTTTTGCCCGGGCGGATCCCAGGAATAAACCCACCATTTTTCTTCAGGTTATCCGCAGTCTCCACCGGGTTGAAAACCACCGCCGTGTAGAAAAACGCAAAAAACACGATCAAAGCCAGATAAAGCAGAAGATAGAGCGGCTGGCCATGACCTAACAGAGCCGTTACGGTACTGAGCCACTCCGGTCCCTGGCCCGCGATGAAGCCGGCTGCCGTCATCGGCATCAACAGAATGGAACTGGCGAAAATCGGGGGAATCACGCCAGAGGTGTTAAGCTTCAGCGGCAAATGCGTCGCCTCGCCACCATAGACTTTATTCCCGACCTGTCGCTTTGGATATTGCACAACGATCCGCCGCTGCGCCCGCTCGACAAAGACGATCAGTCCAACAATTCCGACGGCCATGAACAACAGGAAGATAATGACCGCAGCCGAAAGCGCTCCGGTCCGACCCAACTCCAGGGTACTGGCAACGGCCCGGGGCAAATTGGCCACAATTCCGGCAAAGATAATCAGCGAGGTCCCATTGCCGACACCACGCGCTGTAATCTGTTCACCCAGCCACATCAGGAACATGGTTCCACCAACCAGTGTCACCACCGTGGTAAAACGGAAAAACAGGCCGGGATCAAAAACCGCTGAACCGGCGCGGCCACTCATTCCCTCAAGACCAACGGCAATGCCGTAAGCCTGAATCGCCGCGATCGCCACCGTCGCATAGCGCGTATATTGATTGATCTTCTTCCGTCCCTGCTCACCTTCTTTCTTGATCGACTCAAGGCTGGGAATAACCGTCGTCATCAACTGCATTATGATGGAAGCAGAGATATAGGGCATGATGTTCAAGGCAAAAATCGTCATACGCGACAGCGCGCCACCGGCGAACATGTCGAACATGCCCAAAATGCCACCGCCCGTGCGATGAAAAATATCGGCTAAAACATGGGGATCGACACCCGGAACCGGAATCCAGGTGCCCAGGCGGTATACCACCAAAGCGGCCAGGGTAAACCAAATCCGCTTCTTAAGCTCGGTCGCCTTGGCGAATACGCCAAGGTTCATATTTGCTGCAAGCTGCTCGGCGGCGGATGCCATCCCGTACTCCGGAAATGAAAACTAAAGGGACGCGGAAGCCTCAGGCGGCGCTTTCCGCTGACGCCTTCGGAGCCAACAGAATCACTGACCCGCCAGCCTTTTCAACCGCCGCCACCGCAGTCGGGGTCGCCCCAACCACCTCAATCGCGACTTTTGCCGTCAAAACACCGCGACCCAAAAGACGAACCCCATCTAAAGCCGACGAAAGCAGCCCCGCTGACACCAGCATTTCAGCTGTAATCGTCTCGGCCCCGCTCAATTTGCCAGAGTCCAAAGCCTTCTGCAGGCGGTCGAGATTGAGCTCGGAATATTCCTTACGGAACGGCTGCTTGAAGCCGCGCTTAGGCAGACGCCGATAAATTGGCATCTGTCCACCTTCGAAGCCATTAATCGCCACACCGGTGCGCGACCCCTGCCCTTTGACACCACGGCCGGCCGTCTTTCCTTTGCCAGACCCGATGCCGCGGCCAACACGCAGACGCGCCTTGCGCGCCCCAGCGTTATCGCGAAGATCGTTCAATTTCATGACAGGCATCCCTAAAAAAAATCAGCTGGCGTCAACTTTAACCAAATGATGAACCCGCTTGATCATGCCGCGGACCGCGGGCGTATCTTCAAGCTCGCGGGTCCGATGGAGTTTATTCAGTCCCAACCCGACCAAGGTGGCCCTCTGCTCGGCCGGCCGGCCGATGGGGCTCCCGATCTGTGTCACTTTGACAGTGGCCTTGCCAGCCGCAGCCGCCTTCTTTGCCATCGTCTTTACTCCTTGGCCGCGCCGGCCGAGCCGTCGCGCCGCCCGACAATTTCACCGACCTTCTTGCCGCGCTTGGCCGCAATGGAACGCGGACTGGCTACATTGACCAACGCATCAAAGGTCGCCTTGATCATGTTATGCGGATTGGACGTACCAATACATTTTGCCACCACGTCCTGGACGCCCATAGTCTCGAAGACAGCGCGCATCGGACCGCCGGCAATGATACCGGTACCGGCCGGAGCCGCCCGCAGCACCACCCGGCCCGCGCCAAAATGCCCGCGGGCATCATGATGCAAAGTGCGCCCTTCGCGAAGGGCAACCCTGATCATATTGCGCTTGGCCTGATCGGTCGCCTTGCGAATGGCTTCGGGAACTTCGCGGGCCTTGCCCGACCCATAGCCAACCCGGCCCTTGGCATCACCAACCACCACCAGGGCGGCAAAAGCGAAACGACGACCGCCCTTAACCACTTTGGCCACACGATTAATGTGTACCAGTTTATCGACAATATCGCTTTCCTCCCGCTCGCGCGGGTTTTGCGAATCGGAACGCTGCCCACGAGAGGGACGGTCGCCCCGCTCGCCACGTTCGCCACGGGCCGGACGTTCGCCACGCTCAGGGTTTGGTGTACGTGCCATCTGTTGGTCCCTTTAGAATGACAGCCCGCCTTCGCGGGCGGCATCAGCCAGGGCCTTCACCCGGCCATGATAGATATAGGCGCCCCGGTCGAACACCACTTCGGTGATGCCCGCTTTGGTAGCCCGTTCGGCAATCAGCTTGCCGACCCGGGAAGCGGCCGAAATATCGGCCCCGGTCTTCAGCTCGCTTTTAAGATCCTGCTCCAACGAAGAAGCAGAAGCCAGGGTCGCCCCCTTCGAGTCATCAATGATCTGAGCATAAATATGCTTAGACGAACGAAAGACTGAAAGACGCGGCCGCCCGCTAGACTTCTTACGAAGAGCGAAACGGTTGCGCTCAAGACGGCGCTGGAAAAGACTTTTCGACGCGTGCATGGCCATTGCCCTACTTCTTCTTGCCTTCTTTGCGGAGAATCGTCTCGGACTCGTATTTTACACCCTTGCCCTTGTAGGGTTCGGGGCCGCGGAAACGACGAATCTCCGCAGCAACTTGTCCGACTCTCTGCCGGTCTTTGCCGGTAATCGAGATGCTGGTGGGCTTCTCGCATTTCACTGAAATATCGTCAGGGATCGGATAGGTCACATCATGTGAGAAACCAAGTTGCAACTGCAAAGACTTGCCTTGCACCGCCGCGCGATAACCGACGCCGTTGATTTCAAGATTAACCGTAAATCCTTCCGACACGCCCTTGACCAAATTATTGATCAATGCGCGCGTCGTCCCCCACATCATTCTGGCCCGCTTGGTTTCATTCCGCGGCTTCACCCACACCTGGTTTCCCTCGATGGTGGTTTCCACATCATCAACCAGACGCAAGCTTGACTGACCAAGCTTACCCTTAACCGAGAATTCCGCCTCAGCAATGCTGACAGTGACGCCATTGGGCACCACCACGGGATATTTTCCCACTCGCGACATGCCACGGGCTCCCTAGAACACCTGGCAGAGAACCTCGCCGCCAACATTGGCGGCGCGAGCCTCTGCATCGGACATTACGCCTCGCGGCGTCGAAAGAATCGAAATCCCAAGGCCATTGGACACTTTCGGGAGATCTTTGATCCTTGAATAAACACGCCGACCAGGCTTCGATACCCTGGAAATCTCGCGGATAACCGCTTGACCTTCATGATATTTCAACTCGATGGCGAGTTCGTTGACGCCCGCACGGGCCTCAACCTGACTGTAGCCACGGATATAGCCTTCGCGCTTGAGTACTTCCAGCACATTGGCACGCAGACGGGAAGCCGGGGCGGTCACACTGGCCTTTTTTGCCAGTTGGCCGTTGCGGATGCGCGTCAGCATATCCCCAAGGGGATCGGTCATCATCTTCTGCGTCTCCTTACCAGCTCGACTTCACCATGCCGGGAATCTGGCCTCTTGAGCCCAACTCCCGTAGCTGCACGCGGCACAGCTTAAACTTCCGATAATTGCCTCGTGGGCGGCCGGTCACTTCGCAGCGCAAGCGAACACGGGTCGCCGAAGAATTGCGGGGCAATTCCGACAGCTTGATAACAGCTTCAAAACGCTCCTCTGGAGTAGCGTCCTGGTTCTTCACGATGGCCTTCAGTTTCGCGCGACGGTTCGCGTACTGCTTGGCCAGTTTCTCGCGCTTCTTGTTGCGCTCGACGGAGCTCGTCTTTGCCATTGACTTTGTTCTCTCTAACCGGCTTTACGCGACAAACGGCATATCGAACGCTTTTAGAAGTGCTTTGCACTCCTCGTCCGATTTCGCCGTCGTCACAAAAACGATGTCCATGCCGCGCACCCGGTCAACGCGGTCGTAATTAATTTCCGGGAACACGATTTGCTCCTTGAGACCCATGGCGTAATTGCCACGGCCATCAAAGCTCTTACCGCTGACACCGCGAAAATCGCGAACCCGCGGCAAAGCTATGCTGATCAAACGATCAAGGAACTCGTACATACGCTCCTTGCGCAAGGTCACCTTGCAGCCAACCACCTGGTTTTCCCGAAGCTTGAAAGCCGCAATAGATTTTTTGGCTCGCGTAACAATCGGTTTTTGCCCGGCGATGGCGGTCAGATCCGCCACGGCACCCTCGATCTTCTTAGAGTCCTGGGCCGCCTCGCCGACGCCCATATTGATAATGATCTTCTCTAACCGCGGCACTTGCAGCGGGTTCGAATAGTTGAACTGCTCCTGCAATTGCTTGCGGACCTTGTCCTCATAAATTTGATGCAACCGCGCGACCATAGCCCGTTGCCCCCTTTAACGATCGATCTGCTCGCCGGAACGGCGAGCGACACGGACCTTGCGGCCATCCTGAAGAATCTTAAAACCAACCCGGGTTGGCTTATCTGTCTTGGGATCCACCAAGGAAACATTCGAGAGGTGAATAGCCGCCTCACGCTTTTCCAAACCACCCTGACTGCTCATGGACGGTCGCGTATGCTTGGTAATCATGCCGACACCTTGTACGACGACACGGCTCTCGGCAGGAATAACCCGCAAGACCTCGCCCTTTTTGCCTTTGTCTTTGCCCGCGATCACGATGACCTGATCGCCCTTCTTCACCTTCGCAGCCATCACAACACCTCTGGCGCCAGGGAAATGATCTTCATGTATTTCTTGCCCCTCAACTCACGCGTAACCGGGCCAAAAATACGGGTACCGATGGGCTCGCCCTGCTTGTTAATCAGCACGGCAGCGTTACGGTCGAAGCGAATAGCCGAACCATCCGCACGACGGATCTCCTTGGCTGTCCGCACGATCACGGCACGATGGACGTCGCCTTTTTTGACGCGTCCGCGCGGGATCGCCTCTTTAATGGAGACGACGATCACATCACCGACATTGGCAATGGTCCGATGGGACCCGCCAAGGACCTTGATGCACTGCACCCGGCGGGCACCGGAATTATCGGCGACATCCAGGTTGGTTTGCATCTGGATCATATGCTCATTCCCTTTCCTTGCCGTGCGGCGACAACTTTAAGATGCGACGGCATCGTCAGCGATCACAGTCCAGCTTTTCGTCTTTGACAGCGGGCGGCATTCCTGAATGCGCACGACATCTCCGACCTTGCAGCTATTGGCTTCATCATGAGCGCTGTATTTTTTCGAGCGCCGGATGAATTTCTTATAAACCGGGTGCATAACGCGGCGTTCAACTCTGACCACCACAGTCTTTTCCATGGCGTCCGAGACCACTACACCCTGAAGTATGCGCTTTGGCATCGTCGATGACCTTCCTTAAGACGCAGCGCGGCTGCGTTCGCCGAGGATGGTCTTGATGGTCGCGATTTCGCGGCGCACCTGACGTACCCTGGCCGTATTCTCCAACTGGCCTGAAGCCCGCTGAAAACGCAGGTTAAATTGTTCCTTCTTGAGCTCAAGCAACCGGTCGCCTAGCTGATCGACGGTCTTGCCTTTGAATTCAGCACTGACAGCCATGATCAAACCTCCCCACCGAGACGCTGAACAAACTTGGTCTTGATCGGCAATTTAGCGGCCGCTAGTAAAAAGCCTTGGCGTGCCACATCCTCGCCGACACCATCCACTTCAAAAATGATGCGTCCTGGCGCCACACGGGCCGTCCAGTATTCCGGCGCCCCTTTACCCGAGCCCATCCGAACTTCGGCAGGCTTGGTGGAGATCGGCAGATCCGGGAATATCCGGATCCAGACGCGCCCTTGGCGTTTCATATGGCGGGTCAAGGCACGACGAGCCGCTTCCAACTGCCGGGCCGTAATGCGCTCGGGCTCCAACGCCTTCAGACCATAGGCCCCGAAATTGAGCTGGAAACCGCCCTTGGCCAAGCCGTGGATCCGCCCCTTATGGGCTTTCCGGAATTTGGTTCTTTTCGGACTAAGCATCTCTATCCACGTCCATCAAAAAGTTAGCGGCCGGTCGATTCGCGCGACGTCGTCGGTTGCGCTTCAGCAGCCCGCTTGTCTTGCGCCATCGGATCATGAGCCATGATCTCGCCTTTAAAGACCCATACCTTGACACCACAGGTGCCGTAAGTGGTCTTGGCCGTCGCCACACCGTAATCCACATCGGCGCGCAGCGTATGCAACGGCACCCGGCCCTCGCGATACCATTCCATGCGCGCGATTTCCGCGCCACCAAGCCGCCCGGAACAGTTAATCCGAATGCCCTGGGCTCCCAACCGCATGGCGGACTGAACCGCCCGCTTCATGGCCCGGCGAAAAGCGACCCGACGCTCAAGCTGCTGGGCAATATTCTCAGCGACCAATTGCGCATCAAGTTCGGGCTTGCGAATTTCAACGATGTTTAAATGCACATCGCTGCCCGTCATCTTCGACAAGGACTTACGCAGAACCTCAATATCGGCGCCTTTTTTGCCGATGACTACACCAGGCCGTGCCGTGTGAATGGTGACCCGTGCCTTTTTGGCTGGCCGCTCAATGACCACGCGGGATACGCCGGCCTGAACCAATTTTGCCCGCAAAAAATCGCGCAGCTTCAGGTCCTCATGCAGCATCTTGGCGTAGTCGCTATCGGCGAACCAGCGGGAATCCCAAGTCCGGTTTATGCCCAACCTGAGGCCGATCGGATTAACTTTCTGACCCATGTTACGCCTTCTCCTGACCGGCGGTGTCTTGGCTTTCGCGAACGATGACCGTGAGATTGCTGAAGGGCTTCACAATATGCCCAACCCGCCCACGCGCCCTCGGACTAAACCGCTTCATGACGAGCGCCTTACCTACATAGGCTTCGGCGACCACCAGACGATCGACGTCTAACTGGTGGTTGTTCTCGGCATTGGCGATTGCAGATTGCAAAACCTTCTTAACCACCTCGGCAACCCGCCGGGGAGAGAAAGTCAGTTGCGCCAAAGCAGCTTCGGCCTTCAACCCGCGGATGGACTGGGCCACCAGATTCAGCTTGCGAGGGCTCGTGCGGATGGAGGCCGCAAACGCCTTTGCTTCGGTGTCCGGCAAATCCCGGGGAGCGGTCTTTTTGCTCATCGCCCTACTTCCTCTTCGCCTTCTTGTCGACGGCATGTCCATAGTAGGTCCGCGTCGGCGAAAACTCGCCGAATTTGTGCCCAACCATGTTCTCCGTCACCAAGACCGGAATGAATTTCTGGCCGTTGTAGACACCGAAGGTCAAGCCGACGAACTGCGGCAAAATAGTTGACCGACGAGACCACATCTTGATCACTTCATTACGTCCCGATGACCGCGCCTTCTCCGCCTTTTTCAGCAGGAAGCCGTCGATGAACGGACCTTTCCATACGGAACGAGCCACTCGTCCCTCCTTTACTTGGTCTGCTGGCGACGGCGCATAATCAGCTTATCCGTCTTCTTGTTGCTGCGAGTCTTCTTGCCCTTGGTCGGTTTGCCCCAGGGAGTCACCGGATGGCGACCTCCCGAGGTCCGTCCTTCACCACCACCATGAGGGTGGTCGATGGGGTTCATGGCAACACCGCGAACATGCGGCTTGCGCCCCAACCAACGTGAACGCCCGGCTTTGCCGAGATTTATGTTCTGCTGATCCGGGTTCGACACGGCCCCGATGGTCGCCATGCACTCCCCACGGACCATGCGCAGCTCACCAGAGGACAGCCGGAGCTGGGCATAGCCCTGATCCTTGCCCACCAACTGCACATAGGTGCCGGCGGATCGAGCGATCTGACCGCCCTTACCCGCTTTCATTTCAACATTGTGAACAATGGTCCCCACCGGAATATTCTTCAACGGCAAGGCATTGCCCGGCTTAATGTCGGCGCGCTGGCCGGAAACGACCTGATCGCCGGCGGCCAAACGTTGAGGAGCCAGAATATAAGAGAGCTGACCATCGGCAT
>DUZC01000049.1 GCA_013349735.1 Rhodospirillaceae bacterium | reverse complement strand
GAGGCCAGGGACAGGTCTGGCGTGCAATCGACGAATGCTTCGTCAACGACCAGCAGTCCCCCCCGCTCGGCCAAGCCATCAGCAAGAAAAAGAAGGTGGGCAGGATCATGACGCCGACCATCCGGATTGTTGGGATTGCCGACCACGACCACTTCGAAGGAGTGGGCCTGATCGAGGTCTTCTCCGGCCTGCACCTGATGGCCGGCATTAGACCAGCAGGCCGTATGTTCGCCGTAAGTCGGACCAATGACCAGGACATGGGAAAAAGGTCTGAGCCGGGGCAGCAGTTGAATAATCGCCTGTGACCCGGCCGCAATAGCGATCTGTTCGGCACTCGATACGCCATAGGATTCGGCGGCGGCAACCCGTAACGCCAAATCCAGGCTCCGGTCAGGCAGCCTTTCCCAGGACAGCGGGTCCAACGGCGGAATAGGGTAGGAATAGGGATTGATAGCCGTCGATAAATCCAACCAGCCCTCGGCGGGTCGACCAAAGCGCAGTTCCGCCGAGGTCAGATCACCCCCATGGATCGGCAAAGCAAAAAGATCAAAGGAGGCTGACGCCTTGGGCGCCCCACCCTGCCCTGTCTCCATTTGCGCCTCCGTGGCCGATGACACCGTTAAAGAAAACCGCTTCAAACCCGACAAAACCAACCCGGCATCTGGCTCTCCTTGGTGGTTTTTTCAACTGAACTGATAGCCTGCGGAGCGGCGATGTCAATCTTCAACGCGTTGATTGGGGCTTTCTGATCCTGTCGCAGCTTGGAAAAAACCATCGCAACGCCCTGGAAAAACGTAAGAATCGGAGGGTGTGGGATTACAATTTAAATACATTTGTAATTTTCGACTTCAAATCACCCCCCGGAAAGGGATACCTTGGGCCGTCAGGGATCTAAAGGATCCCCCGGGCTAAGCGAGGTGTCAGAAATTTGGCGAAAGTGAAATGGTCGACAGATTGTCTTGATCGGCCTGACGTATAGAGTGAGTAACGATGTGCCAAATCGGGAAACGGAACCCATTCACAAGGGTGGGACGTGTTTTCCCGGACAGTCCGGGCGCCGGCGTGTGGTAACCAGAGTTTCCACCCACTGCGCAGGGCCGGCAGGGAATTTGGCATGGAATTAGGTAAGGGGGAGATCTTGGCGGATCGGCCATCTGTTTTTAGACGTGTCATCGCGCACCGATTTGAGACCCTGAAACGCGTTTTCCCAGAGCGCCAGATCTTGGTGCGTGATGCCGGGAAAGTTCGTTGTTTCAAAATCGGCACTGTACAACAGCTCCTGGTCACCGGGGCTGTGACGGCTTGTGTGCTTTGGGCTTTGCTGAGCACGGCCGCCTATTTCGATGGGGCGGCTCAGTTAATGTCAAAAGAAGATGAAATTTCTCAGCGGGCCGCCGAGTTAGAAGGTCTTAGAGCCAGCTATCAGGCGGCTTTTGGCCGACTGGACGAGTTTCAGTCGGTTTTCGCCAATATCACCTGCGAAATCAGTGATATCCAGGACAGTCTGCTGCGCATCACCGAACATAACGTTGCAACAAAACATGGCGCCATGCCAAGGCTGGACCCGGACCCCAGTGGATGTCGGTCAGCGGGCAGCGGCCCCTCGGGCCTAAAAATAGGGACCGGCGGCGGTGCCGTAGACACGAAACGCATTATCGGTTCGTTGAAGGAAGAAAATTCTGGTGACAGCGACCTGTTGCGCCACCGGGTTACGCAGTTGGATGAAGCCTTGGACAAGCTGCGTGCGAGCCATGGGGCCTTTTTACAAAACACCGCCAATCTGACGGCTCTGCGGATCGGCGAGTTGGAAAAGGCCCTGTCCGCAGTCGGCGTTAACACCCGCAATATTCCCGTCGAAACCGAGACCCGCCCCGTCATCAGCCATCTTCCCTTTGGTCGCGGCGGGCCTTTTATCGCCGCCAATCGTGGGCTTTTGCCCTTGCCCAATCTTGAATTTGACCCCATTGCCTTGTTCAACAATCATGCTAATCGGCTAGACAGCCTAACCTCGGCCTTGCACAATTTGCCTTTGGCCGCTCCTTTAGCCGACTATGAAGTGACGAGCCCCTTTGGCACCCGGAATGATCCGATCAATGCCTTGACCGGCATTCATGAAGGCGTAGATCTTGGCGCTGCGGTCGGCACGCCGGTCACAGCAACCGGCGCCGGTGAGGTTACCTGGGCAGGATGGCGTGACCGCTATGGGCTAATGGTAGAAATTGATCATGGCATGGGATTCCGTTCTCGCTATGCCCATTTGTCAAAGGCTATGGTGGTACTTGGTCATCATGTCAGCCGCGGTGCTGTGATTGGCCTGGTTGGTGAAACCGGTCGTACCACCGGGCCGCACCTCCATTATGAAGTGCGCATGAGTGACCAGCCGACCAACCCCATGAAGTTCATTACGGCAGGACAAAATGTTCTCAAGACACAATAAACCGCCGGCGACGCGTGAAACGCCTTCGATCATTGGCTCCAACTGCACTTTGGTTGGCGATATTCTTAGCCAGGGCGAAGTGCATATCGATGGCAGGGTAAATGGTGATGTCCGCTGTGCTGTGCTTGTCATTGGCGAGAGCGGATTCATCACTGGCGAAATCCGCGCTGAAAAGGTCCGGGTTTTAGGTGCCGTTACCGGCCAGATCAATGCGCGGGCTGTAGAACTCGCTAAAACGGCGAGGATCCTCGGCGATATCACGCATGAAAGCCTGGCTGTAGAAGCTGGCGCCTATGTCGAGGGCCGTTTCAACCGTCAAGCTGAAGCGACGGCGGATCAGCCCTCAATAGAAGGGCGGCAGTTGTTGACTGTCGCCAATAATTCTCATGAGTCGGAGCCATCAGGGCAGACTGAGGAAAACGTGAAAAGCGCGACTAAAGCTAAGGTGGTTAAACTGGGCAATTGACCCTGCGCTTTCGGTGTGCCGGCAAGCTCTGATATCGTTCTGGCCTAGGTGTGGTGATCGATTCCGAAGTTCGAAAATGGCCAGGATCAGATGAAACGAACTTCGGAATCGGGACGCTAGCTGTGTTAGTATGTTACTGGAGAGTGTTCGATTTTTTGTAAAGTCGCGGTCCAGTGGCAAAGGGTTTGAAGCAGAACAAATCTATACAGACCGACAGTGAAAAGGCACCGCAGAAAGCGCCAGCGGCTGTCATCGCTGAGGTGTTGCGCGGACCGGTGGTTGACGTGTTCCTGGAACATGTTCCGGCTTTTCATGGTCTTGACCGCAACCAGGCCTTTGAACTGGTTATGAACAACCCTCCGCTTATCGAAGAATGCTTTAAGCTTTTTCGAAAGCGACCTGACCTCTTTGAAGAATTGATTGTTGGGCCGGATGGAAAGCCCATCAGCGATGAAACGCAGGAACTGGCCTGTGGGCGTTCCGTCGCCGAAGTCGTTGCATTGGTGGTTCGTTCTGCCGCAAAGCGTCATTTTTACAAACGTTTGGGCGCCCCCCAACCGGTTTCTATAACCGTCGGACCGCCTGCGCGCAGCCGATGGCAACGTCTTTTACAAAGCCTGATGTTGATCCCGCCGCCACCGCCGGAACCGAAACAAAAGCGCAAAGCGACCCGGGCTGACCGACTTTACCGGGCGATCCACTCCTCGCTGCTTTATGAATGGCAATTGCCGTTGATCCAGCATTACGCCCCTCTGCCGGTTTCCATGGTTCGGGAACTGGGAGCACGGATCCTGGACTATCGTGAACCGACAGAACTCAAAGTTTTGCTTACTGAGGGGGTCAAACCAGCGGCCACCCCGCCCGTTACGCCTTCGCCTATGCCGAGCAAGCAAACGGCGGCCTCTGTTCCCGCAGCCACAAGTCCTGCTCGCACGATCCCTTTACCGGCATCTGGCGGCGGCGGCGGCGGTGGTGGAAACCCGTCCTCTCGAGCGGAAACCCTCTGGAAACTGAGCCAGTCTTTGCAATTGCATAAGACCTTTGAGATTGACGAAAGGGATTTACGACGGGTGGTCGCCCAGATCAGCGCACTTGGCGATCGCACTTATGCAAATTTAATCGCCATTGGCCTGAAAATGCGCGAGATTCTGGTAGTGCTTTGCGCCATCAACCGCCGCCTGGGCCATGCCCGGACCTCAGCCCTGCTATCGGCAGAAGCGGACCCAAAGTTTCTCGAGCAATTGACGGCCCTGATGACCCAAGAGGGGATGGCGTCGCTGCAAGACATTGTAGAAATTCGAGAAAGCACCGAATCCATCCTGTCGCATATGAAAAAACTCGGTCAGCTCTGATCGTCTGGGCTTGGTTTTTTGTTGTTTAGGAACAATTGCGGCCTTGCCAACCACCCCGCTGCACGACCACAATGGTAAATATAATTTACCACTGTCAATCTGTTGGTAATTTGTTAAACCGGTCTTGTGTTGGCAACCCTGGGACGAATGATCAATGGAAGAACTCGCGGCAAAAGGCCGCATCAGACCAGCCAAGCTGGCTGAAGCAATTGCCAAACATCTTGAGACCCTGATCCTTGAGGGATCCTTGCGTTCAGGTGACCGCTTGCTGGCGGAACGCGACCTTGCGCAAAGACTGGATGTATCGCGCCCGTCTTTACGGGAAGCCCTTGACCTCCTGGAACGGCGCGGCCTGTTGGACACCCGTCGCGGCGGCACCTATGTGGCACCGGTCCTCGGCAACAGTTTTAGCCAACCTCTCGTTTCCTTGCTGGAAAGTCGGCCGGAACTAACCAGTGATTATCTGGAGTTTCGGGGGTTTCTAGAAGGTGCCGCCGCCTATTTTGCCGCCTTGCGATCCAGCGATATTGACCGCGAACTGATCCATAAGCGCTTTTCTGCCATGGAAGCGGCTCACGGAAAAGATTATGCGCTCGAAGAAGCCAACACCGACGCTTATTTTCATTTATCAATCTACGAGGCCACCCATAATGTCATGATGCTGCATGTTATGGGCAGCCTGTCGGACATGCTGCGCGAGGATGTTTTTTACAACCGGGAACGGCTTTACACGCGAAAGGGCGTACGGCCCCTGCTGCTAGAACAGCATCGAGCCGTCCATGACGCCATAATGCGAAGCGACCCAGAAGCCGCCAGGGCCGCCGCCGAAGCCCATATAAATTTCACCCGCTCCGCCTTGCAAGAGATTGAAAAGGCTGACAGCCGGCTCGAGAGATCCCTGTATCGTATCGCGCCCGGCCAGGCCATATCCGCCGGCGATAGCAAGCATGACCAGCCCCCATCTCTGAACAGCAGCGTGTCATCTGATAGACTGCCAGATCCGTTAACGATCCCCTTGGCCTCTCTTTTAAAATCACATCCTGAAACCACATTTGATTACCTGGAGTTTCGGCTGATTGTCGCTGGCATGGGCGCTCGCATGGCTGCGACCCGGAACACAGCGCAGGATCGCCAGATCCTTAAGCAGGCTTTTGACGCTTTGGTGACTTCGCATCAGAAGGACGACCCAGGCGATGAGGCCCATGCCGATGCTGAGTTCCATCTGGCAACTTACACCGCCACCCATAATGTGATCATGGAACATGTCATGCGCAGTGTCTTCTCGATGCTGCGTGGCGACATTTTTTATGATCGCAACCAGCTTTACCGGCGCCATGGTGTAAGAGATCTTTTGTTGCGGCAGCATAAGGCTATCTATGATGGAATCGTCAATGGCGATGCCGAAGCGGCCTGCGTCGCGGCGGAAAAGCACATTCTGTACACCCGGGAAGCGCTACAAGAAAGCCGGCTCGCCGAACAGCGCCTTGATGTCGCACTCAGACGTTTGGGCCGAGACAGCCTGGCACAACTGGCCGATCGAGAACCCTGACACAACCGCCGGCCTGTGGTAAAAACTTTTTACCAGTTTACTTTTTTGGAAAACAGTTTTATCGGTAAATGAATGACATTCCGAAGCGAGGCGTCCATGGACAACACAGCGGGCAAAGTGCGCCCACATACAGTCTATTTTTTTGGCACCTGTGTTGTTGATCTGTTCTTCCCGGGCGCCGGCATGGCTGGAATTAACCTTTTAAAAGAACAGGGTCTGAAGGTTATCTTTCCCCAAGGACAGAGCTGCTGTGGTCAACCAGCATTTAATTCTGGATATATGGATGAGGCGCGTTCCGTTGCCTGGGCACAGGTTAAGCTGTTTCCTAAGGACTACCCGGTAATCCTGCCTTCCGGATCCTGCGCAGGGATGATGAAAAAGCATTATCCTTCGTTATTTCGTGGCACGCCACAGCAGGCTAAAGCGGAAGACTTCTCTGGGCGGGTCTATGAGCTGACCCAGTTTCTGGTCGATATATTGGACATCAAGCTCAAAGATCTTGGGACGCCGACCAAAGTCACCTGGCACCCATCCTGTCATTCACAACGGGAAATGGGGGTTCTTGACCAGCCCAAGAGCCTTCTGCGGCAGCTTGCCAATGTCGAATATGTCGAATTGCCGCGCGAACGCGAATGTTGTGGGTTCGGTGGCACCTTCGCTGTGCGTCAGCCGGAGATATCGGCCGCAATGGTTACGGACAAAATTGATGCTGTGGCCAGCACCAAGGCGGACACTGTCATTTCGGGCGATTGTGGCTGTCTGCTCAATATTGGAGGCGCCCTGGAAAAGGCCCAGCAGGCTGCCCGCCCCAAGCATATCGCGGAATTCCTTTGGGAGCGCACCCATGGACACAGCTGATTTCCAAGACTCCGCACGGACGGCTCTGGGCGACCCCCAGCTGCGCTCTAATTTTCGCCGTGCCATGGATGGGCTCATGGCCAAACGGGCTGCCATGTTTCCGGATCGTGATGAATGGACCAGGCTCAGGAGTCTCGGCGCCGCTGTGCGAGCCCGTTCCTTGCTTAATCTTCCGCATCTTTTGGAAAAATTAGAGGAACGGCTGACCGCCAACGGTATTCATGTCCATTGGGCTGAGACCGTGGATCAGGGCAATGCCATTTTCAAAGAAATTCTGGCCCAGCATGACGCCAAACATGTCGTCAAAGGCAAGTCAATGGTTTCCGAGGAAATGCATTTGAACCATGCCTTAGAGGAAGTGGGTATTGAGATTATCGAAGCCGATTTAGGCGAATACATCATCCAATTGGATCATGAAACGCCGTCGCACATCATCATGCCTGCCATTCACAAAAACAAAGAGCAGATTGCCCGTCTGTTTTCCCAAAAAATCAAGGACGCCGCCTATACCGAGGATGTTGATCATTTGACGGGAATGGCCCGGCAGGTGTTGCGGAAAAAATTTGCCAATGCCGATGCCGGCGTTTCAGGGGTCAATGTGGCGGTGGCGGAAACCGGCACTCTGGTCTTGGTAGAAAACGAAGGCAATGGCCGTATGTGCACTACCGTTCCCAAGCTGCATATTGCCGTGATGGGAATTGAAAAGGTTGTAGAACGGCTGGAAGAAGTCCCGCCGATCCTGCAACTGCTTACACGCTCGGCAACGGGCCAGCCCATCACCACCTATGTCAATATGATCAGCAGCCCTCGGAAGGCCGACGAAAAAGACGGCCCCGAAGAAATCCATCTGGTCTTGCTCGATAACGGCCGCTCAAGAGTTTATTCGGACCCCGAACTGCGAAATACCTTGCGGTGCATTCGCTGCGGCGCCTGCATGAATCATTGCCCGGTTTATACCCGCGTTGGGGGACATGCTTATCCAGGGGTCTATCCCGGCCCGATCGGCAAAATCCTCACCCCACAGATTCTTGGCCTGGACGTCGCCGGTGATCTGCCGCACGGGTCAAGCTTGTGCAATGCCTGCGTGGAAGTGTGCCCCGTGGAAATTCCGATCGCGGCCCTGCTGGTCCGATTGCGCCGGGAGGCCGTAGGTAACGGCGCTAAGGCGCTCAAGTCGGCGATCCCTCCTAAAGGGGCCGGCCAGCATCGGAGCCGCGTAGAAAGTTGGGTATGGTGGGGATGGGCACTCGCTTATCGGGTTCCCTGGATTTACCGGTTGACTGGATTGATGCTGAGCCGTTTTGGCGGACTGATGCCAGCCACGATACCGCTCTTGAAGGAATGGACGTCGGTAAGGAGCAAGCCACGTTTTGCTTCCCGCACCCTTCATGAAATGGCCAGTAGCCAAGAGGTTCCCAATGACTGACGCCCGCGCCGCCATCCTGTCCCGTTTGCGCGCCACGGAAACCAAGGCGCCCCCCCCGCTGCAGGACTTTCAAATCCTGGAGTCGCGCGGCTGGTCGGCAGAAGAAAAGCTGCAACGCCTGCGTCAACAGATGGAAGCCGTGCATACAGAATTTCTTGATGCCCGAGGCCAGGACTGGCCGACTGCGGTGCAGAATTGGCTGAGCCAGGAAAAACTTCCGGGCTTGATCTATGGCCCAAAATCGACCCTTGGCGCCAAGCTGTCCAGTCAATGGAACAACAGCGTTCCCTTGATTCCCTATGATCGGGCGATGGAACAATGGAAGGCCGAACTGTTCGCCTTTGAAGGGGCGGGCATCACCGCGACCAGGGGCGCTATCGCCCAAACCGGCAGTCTGATCCTGTTCACCGGCGCTGATGAGCCGCGCACACTATCCCTGGTCCCACCGGTTCATATCGCCCTGCTCAATGTCGGAAAAATACGGGACACCTGGCGACAGGTCATGCAGGAACAAGCATGGGTCAACAACATGCCCACCAATCTACTGTTGATCTCCGGTCCTTCAAAAACGGCGGATATCGAACAGACCCTTGCCTATGGCGTGCATGGCCCGAAACGTTTGCTGGTTGTGCTGACCGACGAGGATTAGAGTTTTTCGCATTTAGACTGGATCAAAAAGCCGAAAAACTCTTAAGCCCGAGCGGCGCTTGAGCATTGAAAAATCGGAGATTTTTCGTTCGCACAGGGGACCTAGAGTGCTTCGGTTTAAAACTGAAGCACTCTAGAACCTCGCCCCTTTAAGCCAGTCAGCAAAAATCAATTGGGCTGGAGCGACTAAGGGCTGGGCATAAAGCGCTGCCTGATTCCGCAATGCCTCTACACTGACCGCTTCCGTCGCGGCAATCTCGCCAGCATGGCCGATATACCAGCGTTCAAGCTGGCTGGCCTGAACTTCAAGGTGAAACTGCAACCCCAAAGCGAAGTTTCCAATCGAGAAGGCCTGATTCTTGACCAACGGCGTCGAAGCCAGTAATTCCGCTCCTTCTGGAAGATCAAACGTATCGCCATGCCAATGCAGCACCGCCAGATTTTCAAGGGGCGATAAAACCGAAGCACGACCGGCGTCGGTCAGAGTGACCGGCGCCCATCCAAGTTCCTTGACGCCTGAGGGGTAAACAGCTTTCCCCATGGCCTTAGCGATAATCTGTGCCCCCAGGCAGATCCCCAAGGTTGGACGCCGCGCGTCCAATCTTTGTGCCACTGCGGCAATTTCATCCTTAAGAAAGGGATAGCTGGCATCGTCATAAACACCAATCGGTCCCCCCAGAACGACCAGGAGCTCTGCTTGGCTCAAATTAGCCAGCGAATCCAGGCCGGCCTCGCGGTATTCGACACGAAAGCCTCTCCCGCGCAGCACCTCTTCCAGGTGGCCAAGATCTTCAAAATGAATATGGCGTATGGCTATGGCGGTCCGCATCGCTAAATCCCCAGACTATCGGCTCCTGTTTACCGCAGCCAAGCTTGTCAGCGCAAAGGCAATTCCTCTATGATCGGCGGCCGTGTAACGGCGCGTAACAAATCCCTGGAAATGTTGTTATCAATGGGAAATGTTCGTTTGTTAATCTGCGGCCCGCGAACGATTTGCTGCCTCCCTTGGACCTTTCATTGACATGAACCTAGCCCCTACCGGTAAGAATAGCCGTCTGACCTCCTTGGCGCGAAGCGTCTTCGGTGCCCGCGGGAAAGCGATCCTGTCTGGGGTGGTGATTCTGCTTTTAGCCGGTCTGGGATGGAATTTTTACCATCCGGCAGCCAATGCGCCGACCGAGCGTGGGCGTTCCGGCGGCGGACCGACCCCAGTGGTCGTCGCAACCGTGCAATCGGGTGAGATGCCGGTGACTTTGGATGCCCTGGGAACCGTGACCGCTTTGGCGACGGTGGCCGTCAAAACCCAGATCTCCGGACAATTGACCCAGATCGCTTTTCAAGAAGGGCAAGACGTTACCGCTGGTCAGTTCCTGGCGCAAATCGATCCACGCCCCTATCAGGCCCAACTGGAACAGTATCAAGGCCAATTACAACGCGACAGCGCGCTCTTGAACGCAGCCCGCGTCGACCTGGATCGCTATCAACGGCTTGTCGAAGAAGACTCTATTGCCCGTCAGCAGTTAGACAGCCAAGCCGCCCTGGTCAAGCAATATGAGGGCGTCGTTGCGACTGACAAGGCGCAGGTTGAAACGGCTAAGCTCAATCTGACCTATTGCCATATTGTAGCGCCGGTTTCCGGACGCATTGGTCTGCGGCTGGTTGATCAGGGCAATTACCTCCAGCCCAGCGACACCAATAACATCGCGGTAATCACCCAACTGCACCCTATCTCGGTGCTGTTTACTCTCGCCGAAGATAATTTGCCGCCGGTGCTTAAACGGATCAGCAGCGGGGCCACGCTTGCGGTTACCGCTTTTGATCGCGCCGCGGTCACCCAACTTGGCAGCGGAAAACTGGCGACCGTGGATAATCAGATCGACACCAGCACGGGGACCGTAAAATTGCGGGCCCTGTTTGACAATAGCGAACGGCAATTGTTTCCCAACCAATTTGTTACGGTCCAGTTGAAGGTCGACACCCTAAAGGATGTCAAAACTATCCCGATTGCCGCAGTGCAGCGTGGGGCCCCTGGAACCTTTGTTTATCTGGTCAAACCGGACAACACCGTGACGGTACGACCGATAAAACTTGGGCCCGGTTCCGGCGACCGCATTACCGTCCTATCGGGAATTGACACCGGCGACTCCCTGGTGGTGGACGGCGCCGATAAATTGCGCGAAGGCGCCGCGGTTACCATACCCGCCCAAAACGCGCCGCCACCGAGTGAGGGCGAGCATCATCACCGCCCCAAGAATTAGATGAACCCGTCGCGCCCTTTCATTCTAAGGCCGGTGGCCACCTCGCTGCTCATGGTGGCCATTCTTCTTGTTGGAATGTTGGCCTTTCGCTTTCTGCCCTTGTCGGCCCTGCCCGAAGTGGATTACCCCACCATCCAGGTGCAAACCTTTTATCCGGGGGCGAGCCCCGATGTCATGACCTCGTCGGTCACAGCGCCTCTGGAGCGCCAATTTGGACAGATGCCGAGCCTGAACCAGATGTCTTCGGCCAGTTCAGCCGGCGCTTCGGTGATTACGCTGCAATTCAGCCTTAGCATCAGTCTTGATGTCGCCGAACAGGAAGTCCAAGC
>DUZC01000048.1 GCA_013349735.1 Rhodospirillaceae bacterium | reverse complement strand
GGTCGTCGCATGGACCGGGCCGCCGCCAGGCGCAAAGCCCTGGAGAAGCTGGCCCAGGTCGGGTTGGGCAGCGATGTCGCCGAATTGTCGCCGGCAGAATTGTCGGGCGGCATGCAAAAGCGCGTCGCCCTGGCCCGTGCCATCGCCAGCGAACCGGACATTCTGTTCTTTGACGAACCCACGACCGGTCTTGATCCGATTATGGCCGATGTCATCAATGATCTGATTGTAAAATGTGTGAAAGAGCTGGGGGCCACGGCGGTTTCCATCACCCATGACATGCATTCCGCCCGCAAAATTGGTGACCGGATGGGAATGCTCTATCATGGGCAGATGATCTGGGTCGGCAACACCGCCGAGATTGACCGAACAGACAATCCCTATGTGCAACAGTTCATTCATGGGCGGGCCGATGGGCCTATCAAGATGGAACTTCGTCACTGACTTTTGTCGGTAGCCTTTACGAAAGACGCCATGGCAAAAACTACTGCCCGTTATGTTTGCCAGGATTGCGGCGCCGCCTATCCCCGCTGGGCCGGCAAATGCGAAGCCTGTGGCGCCTGGAACAGCATCATCGAGGAGGCTGCCCCGGATGCTGTCCCCAAAGGATTAAGCGGTGGCAAAGGGCGACGGCTGGATTTCGTCGGCCTGTCCGGCGCCACACCGCCGCCGCCCCGGCGGATCACCGGGATTGGGGAATTGGATCGCGTAACCGGGGGTGGTCTGGTGGCCGGTTCGGCTTTGCTGGTGGGCGGAGACCCCGGTATCGGCAAATCCACCTTGCTGTTACAGGCGGTGGCGGCCTTGGCCGGACAGACCGAATGCGCCTATATCTCCGGCGAAGAGGCCGTGGATCAGGTAAGGCTTCGGGCCGAGCGCCTGGGATTATCGGGAGCGCCGGTACAGCTGGCCGCCGCGACCTCGCTCAGGGATATCGCCGCCAGCTTGGATAGCGGCCAACCGCCCGGCGTGGTCGTCATTGATTCGATTCAGACGATGTATCTGGACGCCCTGGATTCGGCGCCTGGAACCGTCGCCCAGGTCCGCACCTGTGCCAGTGAACTGATCCGCCTCGCCAAAAGGCGCGGCTTTTCCTTGTTCCTGGTGGGTCATGTCACCAAGGAGGGACAGATCGCCGGCCCCCGGGTACTGGAACATATGGTCGACACGGTCCTTTATTTCGAAGGCGAGCGCGGTCATCATTTTCGTATTCTGCGCGCCGTCAAAAACCGCTTTGGCGCCACCGATGAAATCGGGGTGTTCGAAATGACCGACCGTGGCCTGTCCGGGGTCGCCAATCCCTCGGCGCTGTTTCTTGCCGAACGACGGGGCAATGTCAGCGGCTGCTGCGTCTTTGCCGGCATCGAAGGGACCCGGCCGATGCTGGTCGAGATCCAGGCCCTGGTCGCGCCGGGAGCCCCAGGAACACCAAGACGGGCGGTGATCGGCTGGGATATGAGCCGTCTGGCCATGATCATCGCGGTGCTGGATGCCCGTTGCGGACTTGCCTTGGGCGCCAATGACGTTTATTTGAACGTCGCTGGCGGGTTGCGCATCAGTGAGCCGGCAGCCGACTTGGCGGTGGCCGCGGCCTTACTCTCTTCGGCCAGCGGGATACCGGTTGATGCGGATCGGGTCGTGTTCGGTGAAATCGGTCTTTCTGGCGAAGTGCGTACCGTCAGCCAGACCGAAAGCCGGTTGAAGGAAGCGGCAAAATTAGGCTTCCGTGAGGCATTGGTTCCGGCCAGGCATATGCCTGGTGAAAAAGGGTTGCCCGTGGCACCGCTCGGCATATGCCGGATCGGCCATGTGGAAGATTTGGTATCCTTGTTCCGACGTGGCGGCAAGGCGGTTTCAAGAACGGATGGAATTTCGTGAACGCTGTCGACATTGCCGTCGTCGTCGTCTTGCTGGCCTCAGGGGTCTTCGCCCTGATGCGCGGCTTTGTTTACGAAATTTTGGCCATGGCCGGCTGGATCGCCGCCGGACTCGGGGCCATCTGGGCGTTGCCTCTGGTTCGCCCCCTGGTGCATCGCTATATCGCCAGCCCGACCTTGGCGGATGCCGCCGGCGGTTTCGGCGTTTTTCTTGTCATTTTGCTGACCTCGTCCCTGGTGACCAATGCGATTTCGCGTCGCGTCCGTAAAAGTGCCGTCAGTCCGGTGGACCGGTCGCTCGGTTTTGCCTTTGGGCTTTTGCGCGGCCTGGTCCTGGCCAGTCTTTGCTTTTTGACCATTACCAAATTGATGGCCCCCGATGAACCGGAAATGCTGGCCCAGGCCAAGACCCGTCCTTTGATAGTCATTGGGGCGCGCCTGATCATGACGTTTATCCCCGCTCAATTCGAAGAACTTCAGGATCACGCAAAAGAAGCCTCCGACAATTTGCGCGACCTGCAGCATACCAAAGAGATTTATGATCGCCTGTCGGCACCACGACCAAAATCGGCCGACCCGCAAAAAAATGAAAAACCCCCGGGCTATGATAATCGTGGTCTGGAACGCCTTATTGAAAACACCACGGGAAGGTAGGCTCTCTGATGCTCGGCACCCATCCCTTTGACGATGACCACCTGCATGAAGAATGCGGCGTTTTTGGCATTTACGGACATCCCGGCGCCGCTTCGCTGGCGGCGCTCGGACTGCACGCCTTGCAGCACCGCGGCCAGGAAGCGGCCGGCATTGTCACTTATGACGGCGAAATGTTTTACAGCCATCGTGGCATGGGACATGTGGCCGACAATTTTGGCAGCGAAGCGGTGATCAAACGCTTGCCCGGCCCTATGGCGGTCGGGCATGTCCGCTATTCAACCACCGGCGAGACCATGCTGCGCAATGTCCAGCCCCTGTTTGCCGATTTCGAATTCGGCGGTCTGGCGATCGGCCATAACGGCAATCTCACCAATGCGCTGACCATCCGCAAGCAATTGGTCCGTCGCGGCTGCCTGTTCCAATCCACCACCGATACCGAAGTGATTGTTCATCTGATCGCCATCAGCCTGTACTCAACGGTGGAAGAGCGGATGATCGATGCCCTGCGGCAAGTCGAAGGCGCCTATTCCCTGGTTGCTTTGGCCACCAATGCGGTCATCGGTGTGCGCGACCCCTTAGGGATCCGGCCCCTGGTCCTGGGGCGACTGGCCGGCGGCGCCTGGATCCTGGCCTCGGAAACCTGTGCGCTGGACATCGTCGGCGCCGATTTTGTCCGCGATGTCGATCCCGGCGAATTGGTCATTATCGATGATAGTGGATTGCGCAGTATCAAGCCCTTTGCCAAGGCTAAGCGACGTTTCTGTATCTTTGAGCATATCTATTTTGCCCGTCCCGACAGTGTCATGGAAGGGACCAGCGTCTATGAGGTTCGCAAACAGATCGGCCGGGAACTGGCCAAGGAAAGCGGGATTGACGCCGATGTGGTGATTCCTGTCCCGGATTCCGGCGTGCCGGCGGCGCTGGGCTATGCGTCCCAAGCGGGCATTCCGTTTGAACTCGGCATCATCCGCAACCATTATGTCGGACGAACCTTTATCGAGCCCACCGACAGTATTCGTCATCTCGGCGTCAAACTGAAACATAATGCCAATCGGGCCCATATCACCGGGAAACGGGTGATCCTGGTCGATGATTCCATTGTCCGCGGCACCACCTCGACCAAGATCGTCGAAATGGTCCGCCAGGCAGGCGCCCGCGAAGTGCATATGCGGATCTCCAGCCCCCCCACGACCCATTCCTGTTTTTATGGCATTGACACGCCCGAGCGGGAAAAACTGTTGGCCTACCGCTATGACGTGGCCGGAATGGCCAAACTGATCGGGGCTGATTCGCTTGCCTTTGTTTCGCTTGACGGCCTTTACCGCGCGGTCGGGGAAACGGCCCGCGACCCCAAGCAACCCCAATTCTGCGACGCCTGTTTCACCGGCGATTATCCGGTCCTGCTGACGGATCAGGAAGGCGGCGAAGGGCAATTGTCGCTGACCTTGATGACCGAAGGCCATTAAACATTATGAGCACTGCGCGTCTGACCGGCCGAATCGCCCTGGTAACCGGTGCGTCGCGCGGAATTGGCGCGGCGGTGGCCAAGCGATTTGCCGCCGAAGGGGCCCAGGTGATCTTGCTGGCCAGAACCCAGGGCGCTTTGGAAGAGGTGGACGACCAGATCCGCAGCGCCGGCGGAAGCGCCACTTTGGTAACGCTGGATCTGCGCGAGCCTGATAAAATCGACCAGATGGGCATGGCCCTGTATGAACGATTTGGTCGGCTGGACATATTGGTCGGGAATGCCGGCATTCTTGGCGGACTTTCGCCCATCGGTCATTTCGCACTCAAGGACTGGGCCGAGGTCATGGCCGTCAATGTCACCGCCAATTGGCGGCTGATCCGCAGCTTCGACGCGGTTCTCCGCCACTCTGATGCGGGGCGGGCAATTTTCGTAACCTCGGCGGTGGCGCAGGCCATCACCCCTTATTGGGGCGCCTATGCCGCCAGCAAAGCGGCCCTGGAAGTCATGGTCCGCAGCTGGGCCTGTGAAGTCGCGCAGACCAGCGCCCTGAAAATCAATCTGGTGGATCCCGGCATCGTGCAGACCCGCATGCGGCTGCAGGCTTTTCCCGGCGAAGCGCCGGGGCGTCATCCGCCGCCTGAAGCGATTACCGATATCTTCGTTGAACTGGCCTCGAAAGAATGCGACGTGACCGGGGTTATTCATCGGATCCAGGCCAATGGCGTTCTTACGGGATCGGCTCTTTAGCCTGTCTAGCTTCGGGCCAAAAGAATCGCGGTAGGGACGCTCATTGCTGAGCGCCCCCTGCACAGATCCGGACGTGCAGATTTCCCGCATCCGGCTCCTGCCTTCGGTATTTGGCGTCAAAGCGTGCATTGGGCCAGGGATGGAGGATTCGGGGACGTGGCAGCCAGCGCGCAATAATGCGCTCACCGCAAAAACGCCGGCCGGCGCACCCGAAATTCAAAGGAATTCGACACGGATTCCCGGATGGCACCGGATACGCACGGATTAAAAAAATGGCGCCAAAGGCGCAATGGAATAATCCGCGTTCATCCGCTGTGATCCGATCAAATCCGTGTCTCATGAATCAATGCAGTAGGGCCGGCGTCTCCGCCGGCCATCAACAAAACGCCGGCACGGCGCACCCGAGAATCAAAGACATCCGTGTCTCCGGAATCAACGCCGTCTCCGCCGGCCGCCACCGCAAAACCGCCGGCACCATGGTCAAGGCCATGTCAAAAACGTCCACCAAATGCAAGGTTGCCGCTTAACGATAAAGCCAGGAACAGATCACGATCGAAAAGATCAGCCCGGCAAAATCGGCCAAAAGACCAACCAACAGAGCGTGACGGATACGCCTGACACCGATGGCGCCAAAATAGACCGCCAACACATAAAAGGTGGTCTCGCTGGAGGCGTAAATCGTGCTGAGCAAAATGCCAAGATAACCATCCGGACCAATGGCCGGGTCCTGAAGCATGGCCGACAGATAACCGAACGAGGCCGAGCCGGAAAGACATCGCAAACCCGCCATGGTCAGAACTTCCGGCGGTGCCCCCAGGG
The DNA here is from genome assembly GCA_013349735.1 of Rhodospirillaceae bacterium. Classification (GTDB taxonomy): domain Bacteria; phylum Pseudomonadota; class Alphaproteobacteria; order Rhodospirillales; family Magnetospirillaceae; genus DUZF01. Next base: position 5,803 of record DUZC01000048.1, on the reverse strand, counting down.
GCGTCGTCACACGGGCCAGCGGCCCCAAGAGCAGGGCCATCGCGCCACTCTCGCGAAACATCGCCACCGCCATCAACACCGCCACCAGATAAGGCAGGATCCGGAGACTGACCGCCAGCCCGTCCTTCGCCCCCTCGACAAAGGCCTCGTAAACGGCAACCTGACGCCAAAGACCGATGGACAATACCAAGACCATCAAGGCCGGAATAATCCAGGGTGAAAGAATCCGCCCCCAAAGCAGCATCAGGGGCACCACCGCCAGCAAGCCGGCTAAACAGAGGAGCAGGAGTCCACGGGAGGGCGCCGCCGGCCTCGCCCCCTCAGCCCTTGCCTGGCTGACCGGCTTTGCGCCCTGCGGCAAAGGAAACCAGCGCCCGCCAAATTTGGCGGCCAACAAGGCCAGGCCGGCCGCCCAGAAAGTCGCAAACAATGTGGTCGGCAGAATCGCCGCCGGATCATGGGCACCAAGAGTGGCCCGCAAGGCCATGACATGGGTCGGCAGCAAAGTGACATTGGCGGTGTTCAATGCCAGAAAAAGGACCATGGCATCACTGGCTGTGCCTTTTTCAGGGTTCAGCTTGTCCAATTCCTGCATGGCTTTGACCCCGAAGGGGGTCGCGGCATTGGACAGACCCAGCATGTTGGCGGCAACATTCATAACCATGGCGCCCATGGCTGGATGGCCGGGCGGCACCTCGGGAAACAATCTTTGCAACAAGGGACGCAACAGCCTTGCCAGGGCATCGGTGAGCCCGGCGCTTTCCGCCACCTTCATGATGCCAAGGAACAGCGCCATGCTGCCGATCAGACCCAATCCCAGGGTCACGGCCCCCTCGGCTGCCTTCAAAGCGGCCAGCGACAAGGCTGCCATAGGGCCTTCACCCGCCATGTCCGAGGACAGACCAAACTGCCCAAATGCAGCGACGGCAAAGGAACTGACAATAAGTATAAAAAAGACGCGATTCACGGCCGCAAGCTATACAACAAGGTTCTTCTTGTCATAAATAAAACGTCCAAATTGTTTATCTTGTTTAAAAACATGGTCAACAACAAAGCTACGAAAAAACAATCTAAAGTCTGCGCGATTTAAGGGAGCATTTTTTAGATCGCCGCTTTCAATTGTTTTCTTAATCGCCATCAGCTCATCACCGTGTTTTTTATGGATCCGGTGATGGTCTTTCGCGTCTGGATAGCCAACCGACGCCAATAGCTTGATTTCTTCACCAAAATGAAAACTGGTGAAATCAATTAAGGAGCAGAGGCCGGCCCCAGCTGATGCTAAATCATTCCGATCGATGGCGGCCATGACCGCATTGGCCATATCAAACATGCGTCGGTGATGATCATCAACTTCGCGGATTCCCACGGCGTAATCGCTGCTCCAGGGAAAGGCCAGACCATCGCCGCCCGGCGCCAGCAACTGCCGCATACGACGCTGATGCGTCTCAAACAACTTCCAGCGCACAATGGGAATCTCGCGCAAGAGCGCCCCACTGACGGTGAACAGTTCACAGGCGCCCCGGACCAGGACCCGACCAACCGCCGTCGAGCCAAAAAGAACCATGTCTTCGCCAAAAAATCCGCCCGGCTCGATAACTTCCAGGGCCTTTTCGCCGACCTGCCACTCCAGCCGGCCCCGATAAACGAAATACAGACTGTCGGCGCCTTGCGACAGTTCACTGCCTGAGTCGGGGACCAGACTGCTGCTGGCCCGGGCCAACGCGTTCATCACCGGGATCGACAGGTTTTCGCCAAACAGCCAGCTTCTGGCAAAAATGCTCCGCATGGCCGAAGTGGAGCGGGCCATATCCATCTGATCATTCTTGGCGATAAAAGCCCGGTAGAGTTCGGCCGGCCAGGCGATGGCCTTGACGAAACTGGCGGCCCGGTAGGTCTTGGCCGCTGGCATGTCATAAAGACTGGCGGTTTCGCCGATCAAGGTGCCCGCCGGCAGAATATAACGGCTGTCATTTTCGGCATTGATGACTTCCATCAAGCCGGTCAAAGGCATGGTCACAAATTCACATTTCTCGCCTTCGCGCAGCAGGATGGTCTCCGCATTGATATCGATGATCGGCCGATTGAGCAGCATTTCCAGCTCATGCTGCGCGACATCCGGGAAATAGGCGGTCAGGTAACTGTGCGCTTTACGCAAGGTGTAGTCTCGGGCCGAGGGAATGAGCACATCGACCGTGCCAAACGGCGCGCCGGACCCGATTCTTCTTTGCGCGTTGGTCAAGTCCGCGGCGGTATGCGCAAGAATGATCTTCCGCGAGCTGTCATTTTCGAAATCATCGGCGGTCCCATGAATCAGGCCGCCGCCGACATCGATTTTCTTGAGATCCGCGGGCACCAAATAGTCGCGGCGGACTTTTTCCGCGGCTTCGGGCGCGATGCCTGAAGCCGCGGGATCCGTGGTGGTCATTTGCGCCAGAACGCCAAAGGAGACGATATCGGCGAAATGCGCGTAGCTACGGTCCCCGCCTTCGGTTTGCGCACGGAAGGTAAACAGCGTGGTCTCGACCGGATGCGGCGAGTAAACCGGGCGCACCTGCAATCCCTCGACATCATTCCAGCAATCGAGATGCAGGTCGCAAATATCAAAATAATGTTCAAAATCGCGCTCGGAGATCGACATCAGCGCCGCCAGTTTCTTGGTGACGGCAACCCGCACCGGCGGCGTGGCAAAATAGCGGATACGTCGATCGGTACGGATCAGCGTGGTCAAACCACAAAAATGATCATCATGACTATGGGTATGGAAAATGCCTTCGATTTCATTGATGCCGATGCCCAGCGCCTTCAGAACCGTCTGCAAATTCGGGCCGGCATCCACCAGATAGATTTTGCCCTGGAACATCAGCACGCTGGACATGGTGGGACGGTTGGCGTCCCAGCCATCGCCTTCACCGGAATGCACGATGGCAAAATATTCGCGACGGAGATTATGGTAATTGAGCGGATAAGGAGGGGCGTAAACTTCGCTGGGATTGAGGTTAAGATTGACGAGCACCGACTCCTCGCCATGGGAAATCTCATAAATATTCAGATCAAGGCGGCGGATAGACACGCCGTTGCGAATCAGCTGGGCCCCATCCCCGACCGGACAGCTATCAACCAGATTCTCGGAGGTGCGGATTTCGCCAAAGGCGAACCGTAATTTAACCCGCATCCATTCCTGGGCCTGGGCCGGCGAAACCCCGGCATCCTCAAGCTCAGTTTGAGAGACCAGGCCATAATTGCCGCGATAAATATAATCCAGCTGCGAGGCGATTTGTTCCGTCAATCCAATCAATAACGGCTTGACCCCGGAATTGTTGGGATGGCCCGGCAGAATCATGCCCTGGCGGTAAAGCATTTGCAGGATTGGAAACTCGGCCAGATTGCTGAACTCGCCATTTTGCAAGGACACATCGGACAGCAAAATGGCATTAGGCCCGGTTTCAAAAACGGTGCCGGCTTCCTCGGTGGCGATGATCAAGCCCCGCTTCATCAGATGCTTGACGCTGTCGGCGGGACAGCCGCAAAGAATGCGCAGGTCGGCTTCGGGAATTTCCACCCAATGGATTCCAGCCGCCACCTTCACAACGCGAATCGCCACGACCCCTCCGCTAATGGCCTAAGAAAAGAACAGTGACAAGATCTGGCGAAAAATGAACGGCGGATCCTCAACAATATTACAGTCATCTTTTCCCGGATGCACCCCCTTCCTCTGTTCGGAGGATCAGGGAAAACGGGGAAAAGGCGCCTCCATGTTAAAAGACTAAGGCTGGGATTAAGCAATTTCATTTCCTCCGGGCGGTTCCTTCGCGCCTTTGCGCCTTCGCGGTTCGCCTGTCAAACCTCACAACCACAGGACGAAAAGGCCGTGCGCAATCCCGGGTTAGACTTAGGATGGTTTACAGTATGTCATATTGAGCAATACCATTAAGGACAGGCGCTATGAACAAGACGGATGAGATAATGGCAGACAGGCCGAAGCGTTGCCCTACCCATCCTGGCGTGATGCTGCGGGAGACTGTGCTTCCTGCCTTGCGGATGACAGTAAAAGACGCGGCGGCGGACCTTCGCGTTTCCCGTCAGACCCTTCACCGTATCCTTGCCGGCACACTGACCGTTACGCCACAGATGGCCGTGCGCCTGGGGAAGTTCTGCGGTAATGGTCCTGCTATCTGGTTACGGATGCAGCAAGCCCATGACCTTTGGATGGCGGAACAGGCCCTCAAGGCTGAAATTGAACAGATACCGAGCCATGCCGCCTGAGCTCCCGATTGCTTTCCTTCACCGCCCTTCACGCCACCAGGCCAGCACCAGACTGCCCAGGCCGGCCAGCAAGAGCAGCCAACCCGGCAGCAAAGGAAGGTCCCGGACGGTGGTAATGACGGTCTGATGATTGGCGCGCAAGCCGATCCAGCCCGCCCCGGATTGTGGCCCGTCGGGCTCGGTCCGCCGCAGCGCCGGCAAACCATCCACCAGCCAGCGCAAACCACCGCCCGTTTCAGTGACGACAGGCTGAAGCTTGTCGGCCGTCGCCCGCAAATCACTCATTTCCAAGGGATTCAGGCTTCCCAGCACCGCCAGAGCCACCCCGCGCCCATCGGTTATCCGCCATAACCCCACCTGATCCAAAATCGTCTCGCCAATCGACCGGCCGTCGCTCTGATCGGTCAAAGCCAGCGCCCTTGTTGTTCCGTCTGGCGCCGCCATTTTGACCTCGGCATTCCCGGCCTGCAAACTGCGGCGGACGACCTTAAGTCTTTGACCAACCACCTCGGCGCTCAACTGCTCTTCCTCTAAGTCCGGCTCATGCATCAACCAATGCGCCGTACGGCGCAGCAGTTCCGCCTGCGGCCCGCCCCCTTCCCACCCGCGGGTCCATAGCCAACTGCTATCGCTCAGCAACAAGGCGACGCGGCCATCGCCGGGACGATCTAGCAATAAAAGCGGTTTTCCCGCCGGGGTTTCCATCAGCACCGCCCCGGCTTTGACCTGACCACCGATCTGACGCACCCAGCGCCCCCATTGTGGTGGATCGGTTTCGGCTCCGGGCAGGCCTGAGGTGACCGGATGGCGGCGCCCGACCGGGCTCAGTTGCGGCAGAAACGCCTGCGCCAAGATCTGACCATCCGGGACTGCCGGCAAGATGGAAGCCAAAGCGGAATTACTGAGCGATTCCGGGCCTGCAAACTCAGGGCCGACAGAAACTAACAAAGCTCCACCAGATTTAACATATTCAGAAATATTTCTATAGTATGACTCTGGTAGAATATTTCTTATCCTAAATCTATCAAATATTATTAAATCAAATTCTTTGAGCTTTTCTTCAAAAAGCTCGCGAACAGGAAATGCAATTAAGGCTAAATCCTTCAGCGGTGTTCGATCATTCTTTTCCGGAGGCCGCAAGATCGTGAAATGCACCAGATCAACGGAGGGATCAGCCTTAAGCAAATTCCGCCAAATCCGTTCCCCGGCATGCGGCTCGCCGGAAACCAACAGAACGCGCAATCGGTCCCGGATCCCATGCACCACCACCGCGGCATGATTGTTGGCCAAGGTCAATTCACCGGGGACCGCCGCCGCAGTCAATTCGAGACTATTGACCCCAGCATGCTCCAGTGGAAAATCCATGCGGGTCGAACGGTTCAAGGGCACGACAACGGTCGAAGGAGCGCCGCCGTCACGCCGGATGGACAGTTCAGCAACGCCATCCTGGCCCGGGTCTTCGATATGGAAACTTAGACTGACTGGTCCGCCAACCACGCCATAGCCTGGCGCCTGCTCGATCACCAAACGCCGGTCACGC